>NZ_QAJD01000131.1:43476-70551 GCF_003061465.1 Aeromonas sp. HMWF017 | reverse complement strand
CGGTAGAAGCTCACCAGCAGATCCTTGGCCGCCGGCGGCAGGCTGCCGGAGAGCGACACCGGGCCAAACAGGTAGCGGTAGCGGGGATAGCGGGCCAGATAGGCACCGATGCCGAACCAGAGATAATCGAGCCCCCGCTTGCCCCAGTAGGCGGGCTGGATAAAGCTGCGGCCAAGCTCGATGGCCTGCTCCAGCCGGGGCAGCAACTTATCCTCGAAGCCGAACAGGGTGTGGCTGTAGAGACCATCCTTCCCCTTGCTGGCCAGCAGCTCCGCCACCGGGGCGAACCGGTAGGCGCCGATGATGTCGAGCCGGGCCGGATCCCAGAGGATCAGGTGGTGATAGTCGTTGTCAAAACCATCGAGATCCCGCCGCTTGCCAGACCCTTCCCCCACTGCGCGAAAGGCGATCTCCCGCAGCCGCCCCAGCTCGCGCAGGATCACCGAGTGGCTCAGTTCGTGGCGGCGGTAGAGGTAGATCCCCTGACCATCCGGGGTGGTGCCGAGCTGCTCGCAGCTTTCGATGGCCTGTTTGAGTTGGCGGCGATCCTCCGGCAGGGCGATGGGGGCCTCGGTCTGCAGGCGCCCCGCCTTGCCACGGCCAATCCGGTAGAGGTGGTTGCGCACCAGCCGCGCCGCCGTCTTGGCGGGTAGATCCTGAAAACTGCCGAGCGGAATGCGCGCCCCTATGGTCACCGGCAGGGTCTGCCCCTGCTGGCGAAACAGCTGACGCACCAGCAACAGGGCGGAGGCGGGCTTGTTGAGCCAGGAGGCGAGATAGAACCAGAGGCTGTTGCGCCCTCCCAGATGGATGGGCACCAGCGGGGTGCGGGTGCGCTGGGCCAGTTTGATAAAGCCCGCCTGCCAGGGGCCATCTTTCACCCCCTTTAGGCCAAGCCGGGATACTTCACCCGCGGGGAAGATCACCAGCGCCCCTTCATGGGCGAGGTGCTCGTTCATGGCGAGGATGGCCTGTCGATCGGTCTTGCCCTCCATATTGTCCACCGGCAATAGCAAAGGGCGCAACGGCGCGAGCTGGGCCAGCAGTTGGTTGGCGACGATCTTCACATCGGGACGAATGCGGCCGAGCAGTTGCAGCAGCGCCAGTCCGTCCAGTGAGCCGATGGGGTGGTTGGCGACAAGAATGACCCGGCCGCAGGCGGGAATATGCTCCAGTTGCGCCTCGCTGACCCGATAGTCGAAATCGAGCTGGGTCAGCGCCTGCTCGACAAAGTCGAGGCCGCGCAGGTGCGGGTAGCGGGCGGCAAAGTCGGCAAAGGCACGTTCGTTGAGCAGCCAGCCCAGCAGCCGCTTTAACAGTGGGGTGAGCAGGGGGTAGCCAAGCAGGCGAGGGAAGTGCTGGGTCAGCAGGGTATCGATAGTGAACATCTGGGGGCTCCGGCGATCCGTTGCCCCCAGCATGATGTGGCACTGTTCCCGCGACATGTCAGCGGGATGACAGTTTGATGGCAGCGGCAGCCAGTAGCTTCTGAGCGACCCTCCCCGGTTTCCCTTTCCTGATGGGTGATGGCCAGATAGCAAGGGAGGTGCTGGTAAACCGGCTCCCCCCCTTGGTGGTCGTGGTAATGATAGCGACCCGATTAACCGCGCCAGGCTGCGGTGAGGCGCACCAGCTCCACCAGGGTGGCGACCGATTTTTCCATGGATTGCAGCGGGATGAACTCGTGCTTGCCGTGGAAGTTGTGGCCACCGGTGAAGAGGTTGGGGCAAGGCAGACCCATAAAGGAGAGGCGGGCGCCATCGGTACCGCCGCGAATGGGCTTGATTTTCGGCACCACGTCGGCGGCCTCCATGGCGGCCTTGGCCAGCTCGACGATATGCATGTGCGGCTCGATTTGGCTACGCATGTTGCGATAGCTGTCGGTCAGAGTCAGCTCGATGCGGGCCTTCGGATACTCGGCCTGCAGGGCGGCGACCCGGCTCTGCATCTCGGCCTTGCGTGCGGCGAAGTGCTCGTCGTCGAAGTCACGGATGATGTAGTGCAGGGTGCTCTCCTCCACGGTGCCGCTCATCTGGGCCAGATGGAAGAAGCCCTCATACCCTTCGGTGCACTCCGGGGTCTCTTCGGCTGGCATGGCGGCGTGGAAGCGGGCGGCCAGGGTTTGGCTGTTGATCATGCTCCCCTTGGCGGTGCCGGGGTGGACGTTATTGCCGATAAAACGAACCGTGGCGCTGGCGGCGTTGAAATTTTCATACTCCAGCTCGCCCAGTTCGCCGCCATCCACGGTATAGGCCCACCTGGCCGGGAATCTCTCCAGCGGGAACAAGTTGGCGCCACGGCCAATCTCTTCGTCCGGGGTAAAGCCGACCCAGACATCGCCGCGCGGTATCTCGGGGTGCGCCTGCAGATGGTCGATGGCGGAGAGGATTTCGGCGATACCCGCCTTGTCGTCGGCGCCCAGCAGGGTCGTGCCGTCGGTGGTGATGAGGTCCTGCCCCAGATAGTTTTTCAGGAAGCGGTAGTCACGGATGGCGAGCACCTCGTCACCCTTGCCAAGACAGATATCGCCGCCCTGATAGTTCTCGATGATCTGCGGTACTACGTGCTCCGCCTCGTAGTCGGCGGTATCCATGTGGGCAATCAGGCCGATGGCGGGGGCGTCCGGCTGGTTGCCTGGCAGGCAGCCGGTGAGGTAGCCGTGTTCATCCAGGGTGACCTGGCTCAGCCCCAGCGCCTTCATATCTTCTTGCAGGGCACGGGCAAAGAGCAGCTGGCCTTCGCTGCTGGGGCAGGCTGGATTGGTCTCATCGGAGCGGGTATGAAAAGTTACGTAACGCAGAAAACGCTCAAGCAGGGTATCCATTAGTCAGCCTCTAACCGATTGTGAGCGGTCATTGTGGCCAATCCGTGCGGGGCACTCATTGCGTCAGCGCAGGTTTTTCCCATTTTTTGACGCAAGGGGAGAGTGGCGAATGTGCGGCACGCGGGGCAACTTCGGCGAGGGTATGCGCATAAATTTTGCATTTATTGCGATATTTAGGCGCTGGCGGTGGTGACCAAATTCCCCTCAGCGACCGCACAGCAAGGCGTGAGCCCAACCATGGCGTTTTCGCACACTTTTCAAGGGGGAATCGGGCTGTCGCATAACCTGCGCCATCCCAGATCCTGCCTGCCCGCCAGCAAGATTTGATCGACTTATTAAAAGGGGATTTTGAACACTATTTTTTATTGTCACTGCCCGCGGTAAGTGTGTACACTCCGCGCCGATCCAAGGGAACCCTGAAGCAGGCAGAGCCGCCAGAAATCCGACCGATCATACGCCTATAGGGCGAGGCACGCAGAAACGACAGACACTGCTGGGGAATGGTTTCTTTAATACCGGTTAGGCTCCGGTATCAGGGAGAACAACAGACTCTCATCCTTCATTTGACCGAGTGGGCCACCGGCTCATCATCTTCCCTTGTCATGGGCGGTCACTGACGGTGAGGTGGGCTGTGGTTGTTGTCGTCTATCAACACGCATGCGTGCTGGCGCCTTCGCTTCTCTTCCTTGGAACCCTCTCCTTCTGTCGGGATCGCTGCCGAATGATGAACTGACGGCGTGGCTGATGTCGTCTGTCATCAAAGTACCGCGGCGCTACGGCATAGTGGCACCGCATACCGTTGAGCTTGATGTAAAGCCACCAGCCCCACATCAAGACTCGTTACTTCCCCAAGATCCACCAGGCAGCCTCTGGCTTGCCGCGATGTGCAAAGCGCTGGTTTGGGTGGCTGCGTCTCGTGATGGCAGCGCTCACCGTACTCTGCACTAGATGGTCTGGATGTGATTGAGGGTAACGAAGGCGACTTTGGGTCGCTCATTTGCGAGGCATAGCCCATGACTAACTGGTCCAGCAAGGACTCCTTGAAGGTCTACAACGTTCCCTACTGGGGTGCGGGTTTTTTCAATATCAATGACGCCGGTCATGTGACCGTCGCCCCCGACAAATCACGCCCTGACGCGCATATCGTGCTCTCTGACGCCATCGAACAGTTGCGTCAGTCCGGGCTGACCACCCCCGTGTTGCTGCGCTTCCCCGACATTCTCAAAAGTCGGGTCGATGCGCTGTTCAACGCCTTTGGTCAGGCCATCGAGAAGTCAGGCTATGAAGGGGACTACCTCTGCGTTTACCCGATCAAGGTAAACCAGCAGCGTCGTGTCATCGAGACCATCAGCCAGTCCTACAGCGACAAGCCCCGGCTTGGCCTGGAAGCTGGTTCCAAACCGGAACTGCTGGCCGTGCTGTCCCATCACCATGAGCAAGGCTCGGTGATCGTCTGCAACGGTTACAAAGACCGCGAATATATCCGCCACGCCCTCTTGGGCAACCTGATGGGCCACAAGGTCTACATCGTGGTGGAGAAGCCCTCCGAGCTGGAAATGGTGCTGGACGAGTCAGCTCGTCTCAATATCAAGCCCAATATCGGGGTGCGTGCCAAGCTCGCTTCCACCGGCTCCGGCATGTGGGAATCGAGTGGCGGCTCCATGTCCAAATTTGGTCTATCCGCCTCCCAGATCCTGGCGCTGATCGAGCGTCTGCGCGGGCTGGGCAAGCTGGATTGCCTGCAACTGCTGCACTTCCATCTGGGCTCCCAGATCGCCAATATCCGCGACATTCAGGGCGGCATCCGCGAGTGCGGCCGTTTCTACGCTGAATTGCGTCGCCTCGGTGCCAACATCGAAGTCGTGGACGTCGGTGGCGGCCTGGGCGTGGACTACGAGGGAACCCGTTCCCAGAGCCACTGCTCCGCCAACTACAGCCTCTCCGAGTACGCCAACAACGTGGTATGGGGCATCGGCGATGTCTGCCGCGAGTTTGACCTGCCGCACCCGACCATCATCAGCGAGTCTGGCCGTGCCCTGACCGCCCACCACGCCGTGCTGGTCACCAATATCATTGGTGCCGAAGGGGTGGAGATGAACGACATCAGCGCGCCGGACGAAGATGCACCGACCATTCTGCAAAACATGTGGAAAGGCTGGCTGGATCTGCGCAGCGAAGATCCCTCCCTGCTGGAGATCTTCCATGATTCGGTGGCAGATCTGGGTGACGTGAATACTCAGTACACCATGGGCCTGCTCAACCTTGAGCAACGTGCCTGGGCCGAGATGCTGCACCAGAACACCTGTCTGGCACTCAAAGAGCTGCTCAACCCGGTCAACCGAAACCACCGTGCGCTGGCTGACGAACTGAGCGAAAAGCTGGCAGACAAGTGCTTTGCCAACTTCTCTCTGTTCCAGTCCCTGCCGGATGCCTGGGGGATCGGTCAGGTATTCCCGGTGATGCCGCTGGCTGGCCTTGAGCGTCCGCTCACCCGTCGCGGTATCCTGATGGATATTACCTGTGACTCCGATGGTCAGGTCGAGCACTACGTCGACGGTCTGGGGGTCGAGAGCACCCTGCCGATGCCGGTTTATGGCGAGAACGAAGAGTGCCACGTCGGCTTCTTCCTGGTCGGTGCCTATCAGGAGATCCTCGGCGATCTGCACAACCTGTTCGGTGACACCCACTGCGCGGAAGTGTGGCTGGACGAAGAGGGCAAGATGGACATTCGCAACGTGGTGCGTGGCGACACCGTCGACCAGCTGCTGCGTTACGTCAACATCGATCCGTCCGTCATTCGCGAAAACTACCAGCGGATCGCCGCTCATCCGGCGCTGGACGATGCCACTCGCAAAGCTCTGCTCGACGAGCTGGAGCTTGGCCTGCAAGGCTACGCCTATCTGGAAGACGAATAAGCGCCCGCGCTTGACGTTCGCCGCGAAGGCATAAAAAAGGGAGGCATTTGCCTCCCTTTGTTCTATCTGTTCCTCCTGTGGCGGTCAGGTCTGCGAGCTCAGCGCCTTGTGCAGATCCCGCTGCAACTGCTGATTGTCGTCTCTTTGCAGCTCCACAATACCCAATTGCAGTCCCTGCTCGATGGTAAGCGACCCATTCAACATGGCGTTGATGGCGGCTTCACTCAGCAGCATCACCCGGTCTTTTGGGTTGGGGCCGCTGGTGTGCAGCTGGAGCAGCAGAGACTCCTTACCTCGTACTCTGGACCAGAGTCCTGAGTCGATAAGCAGGATGGAGATACCGCCGCCTACCCCTGCCTGCTGGAGTCGACTTTTGAGAGTTTGGAGCCACGCCTGGCTACGGGAGAAGCCGGCTTCGCCTGTCAGAGCTGCCAAGGGGGGTAACTGCTCACGGCTTACCGCAGTCGCCGTGGCCATGGCAATATTGACCGTCCCCGGCCAGCTCTGTTCGAACGGATTGGGATAAAGGGCATCATAACCACAGCTCTGCCCCATCCCGGGGATGAGGCAGAGCAGGACCATGCATGCGCGCAAGGTGCGTTGCATCATGGCGTCACTATGTTGAACCAGAAGTTGAACTTGTCGAGCAGCGTGACGAAGTCGCTGAACTTCTGCTGATCACCCTCGATCTTGATCTCGCCGTTGGCGATCTTCTGCTCCATGGTGCCCTGACCGAGCTGGATATCATCCAGCGTCTTCTTGCTCAGGGTAATGGTCACATCAGGCTTGGCGGCATAGCGGGTTGTGTGGTTGAGCACCGAGTTCTCCAGACTCAGGGTATGTTTCTCCTCGATGTCGGTGAACGCCATGTTGATGACCATCTTCTTGCCCGCCGCTTTCTCGGGATTAATGCGCACCGAGAGATAGTCAAACAGCATGCTGGGGCTCATAGCCCGGATGGTATCCGGCGAGGCGGTGACTGTTCCGCCAACATTGGGAACGCCATTGCGCAGCTCATAGGCGCCTTGTAGATAGACGGAGCGCCACGGGCCGGATTCAGCCTGATAACCCAGCTGCTCCAGTGCATCTGCCAGCAGCAGCTTGCCCTCTGTATTGTTCGGGTTGGCAAACACCAGATGTTTGAGCACTTCTGCTACCCAGCGATATTCCCCCTTGTCGAACGAGGCCTTGGCTTTTTTCAGTACCTCCTGCTCGCCCCCCATGAACTCGATATATTTGGGGCCGACCATTTCTGGGGGCAGGTTGTCGAGATCGGAGGGGTTGCCGGAGTACCAGCCCATGTAGCGCTGATAGATGGCGCGGCTGTTGTGGCGCAGGGTGCCGTAGTAACCGCGGTTCGGCCAGAAGTTGTTGAGCTCGGGGGGAAGGGTGATCTGCTCGGAGATCTCCTCGCCGGTATAGCCCATGTTCATCAGGCGCACTGACTGGTCATGGATGTATTTGTAGAGGTCACGCTGCTTTTTGAAGTAGTCAACGATGTTGGCATTGCCCCAGCGTGGCCAGTGGTGGCTCTGGAACTTGACCTCGGCCTGATCACCCCAGGTTTCGATGGTCTCGTTGAGAAAGCTGGCCCACTTCAGTGCATCGCGCACTTGGGCACCGCGCAGGGTGAGGATGTTGTGCATGGTGTTGGTGGTGTTTTCGGCCATCCACAATGCTTTGCTGTCCGGGAACCAGGTGTTCATCTCGGCCGGTGCTTCGGTGCCCGGGGTCATCTGGAAGACCATCTTGACGCCATCGACCGTCAGCGTTTCACCGGTTTTGGTGATAAAGCGGGTCGGCAGCAGCAGCGAGGGCACGCCGGTGGAGGTGGTTTGCCCCAGACCGCCATTGACGCCCCCCTGCGGGTTGCGCGGCAGCAGGGCGCCGTACATGTAGACGGCGCGGCGAGCCATGGCGTTGCCGGCGATGACGTTCTCCGACACCGCGTGTTCGGTAAATCCTTCCGGCGCGATGATCTCGACGCCGTTCTTTTTCACCTCGTCCAGCGAGTTGAACAGACCGGCGGCACCGCCGTAGTGATCCACGTGGGAGTGGCTGTAGACCACCGCGGTGACCGGGCGCTCCCCTTGGGTCTTGTTGATGAAGGCCAGCGCCGCCTTGGCGGTTTGCGGGGAGATCAGCGGATCGAACACCACCCAGCCCTTGTTGCCTTCGATAAAGGTGATGTTGGAGAGATCAAAGCCGCGAATTTGGTAAATCTTGTCGGTGACCTTGAACAAGCCGTACTGCATGTTGAGCTGGGCATTGCGCCACAGGCTGGGGTTGACGGTCTCCGGCGCGGCCTTGTCGAGGCCGATGTAGGTCTTGTACTGCTCCAGATCCCACACCACGTTGCCCTTGTCATCCTTGATGGTCAGGGTCTCCGGTTTGGCGATAAAGCCACGCTGGGCATCCTCGAAATCCTGTTTGTCATTGAAGGGCAGGGTGGTGAGTACCTGCTGGTTTGCCTTGATGGTAAATTCGCTGGCAGGCTTGGGGTCGATGGCGGCCTTGGCCGACTGCACAAGAGCAGGTTGCACAAGCAGTGTGCCACAGAGCAAGAGCGAGAAAATCGTGGGGGTGGAAAGCCTCGGTTTCATCGGTATGACTCCAGATGGTGGTGTGGGTCGACAGGGCTAAGTGTAGTCAGGCTAAAGTCAGGGAAGAGAAGAAAGGGGGACTTGCGCTACACAACGCCATCCGGGAGGAAAACAGCAGGAATTGCGCCCGCAGGAGCACTGCCGTTGCACATCTTGATCTGTATCAAGATAGGTCGCAGCGGGTTGTCTTACGGTCAGGAGTGATGTTGATGGAATGTAACAAAAGGATGTGCATATGGAACTGAAAAGGGACCCGAGATGCTATACCGACGTCTGTATCGACGGTAAGTGGTATCACTACGACCACTGCAGCACCAACGTCTACATGCTGATGGGGGGCGCTGCGCCGAGCCTTCAGCTGGCCTATGAGCCGAGCAGCGAAGAGGAGCTGATCGAGATGCTCCAGCAGCTGGGGCGCTTCTAAATCACCGAATTGATGTCTTGCCATATGGCCATCGGGCGCGTTGCCACGATGGCCACCACTCTTGACCGCTTCACCTAATCTCGGCGGGTTTTATTGCCCAATAACCCCTTGCCAATTTCCAGCATGGCGACGGCCGCGGCGTAGCTGCTATCGGACTTGCCTATCTCATCCGCTATATAGAGAAAATTGGACTGGTACTTCTCGACGGCCTCCCGTGGACTGGTCGCGTCAATAAAGTCCTCCTCCACCTCGAATCCTTGGGTCAGCAGTGTCGCCTTTTCACTCAGAAAAGTCGGAGATGCCATGTCGATAAAGGTGTATTGCTGCCGATTGGATGCCGGAATGGTAAAAAACTGGTATCTGGCCATGGGTAAATCCTCGCTTGAAGCGGGTGATAGATGACGTGACGCTGGTTTTAATCTGTGGTTCACAGGCGGCTTGGTTTCCCTCGACATCATCGACAGTACGCGTCAGGAATGCCGCATTTTGTTTTCGTTCGAGACTACTTTGTTGGCGTCTGCCCGGCAAGTGGGGTGCAGGGATTTTCTGGATGATCCGTGCAACTGAGGCGTTGTGGGCAGGCGTGAGGTCGGGGTAATGCCGGGCTCATATTGAGCCCGGCTTGTCAGCGTTCTGTTACAGCATGAAGCTCTGTACCATGGCGCGCAGCTGTTCGGTGAGCTGGTGGATCTGGCGGGCGGCATCGCGGGCGGCGTTGGCCACTTGCAACGCCTCGTCGCTGCCATCGGAGATACGCACCACGTTGCGTTCGATCTCGTTGACCACGGCGCCCTGCTGCTCGATGGCGCTGGCGATGATGGCGTTGGTATCGACCATTCGATCCACCTTCTCGGTGATGGCGCCGAAAGCCTGTTTTGCCTCCTGCGCCAGCCCGACCCCCTCCTGCGCTTCATGGCTGGCCGCCGACATGGCGGTGACCGAGGCGCGGGCACCGGATTGCAGCTGTTCAATCATCTGCTGGATCTCGACGGTAGCCCCCTGGGTGCGGTTGGCAAGAGATCGCACCTCGTCGGCCACCACCGCAAAGCCGCGTCCCTGTTCTCCCGCCCGGGCCGCTTCGATCGCGGCGTTGAGGGCCAGCAGGTTGGTCTGTTCGGCGATGCCACGGATCACGCTGATGACGCCGCCAATCTGGCTGCACTGCTGCTCCAGCTGGCCTATGGTGTCGGCGGTACGCAGCACCTCACGGTTGATATGGTCGATTGCCTTGATGGTGCGCTCCACCACATCCTCGCCCTGACCGACCACGTTCTGCGCCTCCTGGGTCATGCGGGCCGCTTGCAGGGCATTGCCTGCCATGTCTTGTGAGGTGGTGGCCAGCTCCTTGATGGCGGTGGCGACCTGATGGGTCTCCCCTTGCTGATCGGCAATCACCTCCTGCGAGCGGCAGGTGCGCGCTTCGATCTCGGTAGCGCTTTCCACCACGGTGACGCCATTTTCACGCACTCGCAGCATCAGGGTGCGCAGGGTCTCGAGGGTCACATTGTAATCCCGGCTGATGGCGGCCAGCTCATCCTGACCGACAATCTCGATATGCTGGCTGAGATCCTGGGCGTTGACCCGGGCGGCGATATCACGCACCCGCCCTACGGTGTCGCGCAGGGAGAGATAGGCACCGATCATCAGGTAGAGGTAGAGCTGCAAGCTGACGGTCAGCGGCGCGGTGACCCACCAGAAGTGGCGTTGGTTGGCGGCCAGCCGCTGACGCAAGTCGGCCTCCAGCCGCTGGCGTACCTGGCCTGCCAGTGCGGTGATGGCCTCGTCCATCTTATCCCCCAGCGCTTGCACCTCCTTGGTGGAGAGCTGCACCAGCTGATCCTTCATCATCTTGTTTTCCATGGTCTCGACCCCCTGACGCACCAGCTGTATCAGAGCATCGGTCTGCTGACCCAGCTCGGCGCGGTAGGCCGGTTCGATTTGGTAGAGCAGGGTCAGATCAGCCTCCAGCTCCTGCAGGGTGGCGCTGATCAGGTCAAGACGAAAACGCAGGCCGCTGTAGCCCTCTGCCTGAAACAGGCCGAAGTCGGCGATGGTGGCGGCGCGATCCCGCACCTGGGCCAGCAGGTCACGCAGTTGCGGCAACCGCTCGCTGGCGAGGATCACCATGTAGTAGGTACCGAGCGCCGGATCCTGGATCAGACTGCTGGCGGCGGTAATGTGCTTGTAGAGGTGGCGCACCTCGGTCAGCAGCTTGTCGTGGCGCAGGTTGCTCTGCTCCACTTCCAGCTTGCCCGCTTCACTCTGCAAGGCGGCCCAGCCCTGCTGGATCACCTCAAAGGAGGGGTTGTTCTGGCGGGTGTCGGCAAAGGCCTGCAGGCTCTGCTCCACCGCTTGTGCCGCTGCCTTGAGCTGATCGTCACCGACCGGATCCACCTCATAGGCGTGGCGGGTCATCAGATTGCGATGGGTGAGCAGGGCCTGTTCGATGGCGGGAATAGGGGCGAGATTGATCACGCCAGCCAGCTCCCGGTTGGCCTGCGCGTTGTCATCCTGCAGCCGCCCCAGCAGATTGGTCATGCTGTAGGCCAGTGGCAGCAGCATCAGGCAGGACCAGAGCAGGAATTTGTATTTGAAGGAGAGCTGATTGCCCAGCCGGATGGCGGGGTTGAAAATCCATTTCATGTTAAGCCTCGATACCTGAGTGCGGGCGTGAGTCGTGTTGCCTGAATAGTACTCCGAGCGGCCTCCCTTGGGTGATGGCCGGTTGCAAGTTGTGATCCCCTTGGCTTTTTACTTCCGGGCGGGAGCGCCGTCAGCCGAGCCAATAGAAAACGGGCCACCCGAAGGTGACCCGTGGCCGATAAGGGACTATCCGCTTGCAACCGATCAGTTGAACGCCAGGAAGGGCGAGACGCAGAGCAGCAGGCCGGTGACGATGATGATGTAGAGGGAGGTGCCCTTGTACTTGTGCAGTGCCGGTACCTGATAGACCAGATAGGCCGGGATGAGACAACCCACCATGCCGAAGATGGGGCTGCAGATAGAGGTGAAGCTCAGTACCGGTGCGTTGAGCACGATGGCCCCCCAGGAGAGCATGACGGTAAAGACCATGATCCCCTTGCCTACCAATCCTTTGTTGATGCGGTTTTCCGGTAGAACCCGGCGCAGCAGGTTCATCGCCAGACCCTGACAGGCTTCACGGAAACCGAGGTAAACGCCGAAGTAGGCGGTCATCACCGCGAAGATGTTGAGGGTGAGGCTCAGGAGCTTGAGGGTCTGGCCGGGCATCCCCTGGGCCACCATGGCCAGCGCAGAGATGTTCTCTTCGGAGGCTTTGACCGCCTGATCGTGGCCCATGGCAAGGGTAAAGGAGACCGCGTAGAAGAACACCACCACGAACAGGATGCCGAAGGCGATATTCATGGCGCGCATCGCCTTGAAGCGGGCCACTTCCAGCGACTTTTCCCGCGAGCGATAGGAGATCACCATGGGGCTCAGGCTCTGGATAAAGAGGATGGAGGTGAGGGTAAAGGGGAGCATGATGATGGCATCCTTCATCCAGTCTCCGGCTGCGGGCATGGCGGTGATGTTGGCTGCATCCCACTTGTCCACCATCATCAGGCCGAGCACGGCCACCACGCTGATCTTGGTCAGCACCATAAAGGTGGAGATCTTGAACAGCAGGTTTTCGCCGCGCGAGGCCAGTGCCACCAGACCGCAGATCAGCACCAGACCGTAGAGCGGGTTTTCGGAGAGCAGGCCGTCGGTGACGCCGAAGCTCTGCAGGAAGGAGGCGCTGTCATTGGTGATGGCGGTGGAGTAGACGAAGACCCAGATCACCAGCATCACGAAGTAGAGGGCACCAAGCAGCACACCCCAGTTCTTGCCAAGGTAGCCGGTGATGACGCTGGGGTAATCCTTGCATTCGGGCGAGGTGGCCAGGGTGTTGATAAAGAGGCGCTGGAACATATACATGGCCGGATAGCCTATTACTGCCGAGAGCAGAAAGACCCATAAGCCCATCAGACCCACCTGTACCGGCAGGAAGACGATCCCCGCGCCGATGGCCATGCCGATGCTCATGATGATCCAGCCCCAGTCGGTGCTGTCGAAGCGAACCGCTTCTTTCCATTCCAGCGTGCCCATCACGGGGCTGGCGAGTGTAGTACTATGCGCGTCCATTAAAACCTTCTTTTTTGTAGGGATGTGGGAAAGCGGCGCAAATATAGTTGAATAAAACTGTCATAAACAATGCCCATAAGAGTACTTTTGTTCAAATCAGGATGGTGATCACGGTTTATATTGAGGCCGAAAGGTGCCTTTAAACGCCATTTTTGTATCTTTTTGTTGAATGGATAAAATAAAAAGCAAATAATGTTGAACGGAATGAGATTCATGATTGCAAAAAAAATTGCACAAATAGGAGTGGCTATATGAAACGCATCATCACGGCAGCAGCGGCACCTGACGCTATCGGTCCCTACAGCCACGGCACTGCCTATGGCGACCTTATCTTTACCTCCGGTCAGTTGCCGGTCTGCAAGCAGCAGGGTGGTGTGGTGGAAGGGGGGATTGCCGCTCAGACCCGCCAGTCACTGGAAAACCTGAAATCCGTGCTGGAAGCCGCGGGCGGCTCGCTGGATACCGTGCTCAAAACCACCTGCTACCTCGCCGAGATCAGCGATTTTGCCGCGTTCAACGAGGTCTATAAAGCCTATTTCCAGAAAGATTGTCCGGCGCGCAGCTGCTTCGCAGTGAAGGATCTGCCGATGGGCGTCAAGGTTGAAGTGGAAGCGATCGCCCATATCGCTCGTTAATGCTGATAAAAAGGTTCAAGTGATGAAACAAGCGTGGCAGCAGTATCTGCAGATTATTCAACAGGTTGTCAAACCAGCGCTGGGTTGTACCGAGCCAATTGCCGCCGCCTATGCCGCGGCTGTCGCCGCCCGGCAATTGGGCTGTGAGCCCGGTCGCCTCGAGGTTGCGGTGTCGGACAACCTCTATAAAAACTCGATGGGTGTTTATGTGCCGGGCACCGGCAAGATCGGTCTGGCCATTGCGGCCGCGGCCGGTGCTATCGGCGGCAACGCCGATGCTGGGCTGGAGGTGCTGGCCGCGATCCAGCCAGAACAGGTGGATCGTGCCCAGCAGCTGATCGATGCCAGCAAGGTGCAGGTGAGCCGCACCGCCGCCCCCGAGTTTATCTTCTGCCGCGTGACCGTTTATGGCACTGATGACAAGGGTGAAGAGCACAGCGCCGAAGTGACCCTGTGCGGCGGTCATACCCGCATCGTCGAGCAGCGCCGCGATGGTGAAGTGACCTTCACCGCCGATCAGAGCCAGGGCGGCGCCACCGGTTCCATCTGCGATGGCGTCGATATCAGCATCGCCGCCATCTACGAGTTCGCCACCCGGGTGGAGTTCGAGCAGATCAGGTTCATCCTCAAAGCTTCCGAGCTCAACGGCAAGCTCTCTGCCGAGGGGATGAATAACCCCTATGGCCTGGAGATTGGCCGCACCATGCAGCAGAACATCAATGCCGGTCTTATCGGCGAGGATGTGATGAACCGCATCGTGATGATGACGGCGGCCGCCTCCGATGCCCGCATGGGGGGCGCGACCCTGCCAGCCATGAGCAACTTCGGCAGCGGCAACCAGGGTATTGCCGCCACCATTCCGGTGATGGTGATTGCCGAGCGCTTTGCGGCCAGCGAAGAGCAGCTGGCTCGCGCCCTCATCATGAGCCATCTGGGCGCCATCTATATCAAGTCCCACTATCCGCCGCTGTCGGCCTTCTGTGGCAATACCGTGACCAGCGCGGCCGCCTCCATGGCCATGGTCTATCTGGCGGGCGGCAGCTTCGAGCAATCCTGCTTCGCCATCCAGAATGTACTGAGCGACAGTGCCGGCATGGTGTGCGACGGGGCGAAGGCCTCCTGCGCCATGAAGGTGAGTACCTCCTCCGGCGCGGCGGTGCGCGGCTTCCTGATGGCCCTCAACAGTCACTCGGTGTCGGGGCAGGGGATCGTCGCCGGCGACGTGGATCAGACCATCCGCAACGTCGGCCAGATGGTGAAGGAGGGCATGTCTGCCACAGACAGCACCATTATTGATATCATGTCCGCCTGATGTCCCTGTCGGTTGCTGCCCGGCGTCCATTGTCCGGCAGCAACCCTTGCAAGAAGGTCCCATTGTGAAGCTGCAAGAGTTGAGTCCGAGCGATTTTGAGATCCTCAAGTCGATGGAGAACATAGTGGATGGCATCGCCGCCATGTATGGTCAGCACACCGAAGTGCTGCTCCACAGTCTGGATGCGCGCAATCCCTCGATCGTCAAGATTGCCAACGGCCATATCACCGGCCGCAGTGTCGGCGCCCCCATCACCAACCTGGCGATGATGAAGCTCAAGAGCGGGCAGGATATCTCCAGCCCCTACATGACCAAGTGCGCCACCGGCAAGACCCTGCGCTCCATCACGACCGTGATCCGCAACGGGGAGCACAGGGCCATCGGCTTGCTCTGTATCAACAGCGACATGGATGCCCCGTTGCAATCCGTGCTGCGCACCATGATGCCGGAGTGCATGCATCCCCACGAGAGCCATGCCACCCCGGAGGTGTTCGCCCGCAACATCGACGAAGCGCTCAACAGCACCATCGACACCGTCAGTGCCGAGGTGCGTGGCAACGAGGCGGTGCCTCCCTCCCAGAAGACGCGGGTTATCGTCAATCAGCTGCACGACATGGGGATCTTCGAGTTAAAAGACAGTGCCCAGATTGCGGCGCGCCAGCTCGGTATTTCGGTCCACTCCATCTACCGCTATCTGCGGGAGATCAAGAAGGGCTGAGCCGGTTCACTCGGGCCAAATTGGCAGCAAACGGGTCAGCCCTGACCCGTTTTTTACGCCCGTTTTAGCCTCTCTGTTTGGGCCATCCTTCGGGCTCATCTGCTATCATCTTCCCCCTTTATTTTTCTATCTCTCTGAACGTGCTG
Source organism: Aeromonas sp. HMWF017 (assembly GCF_003061465.1). NCBI lineage: Bacteria > Pseudomonadati > Pseudomonadota > Gammaproteobacteria > Aeromonadales > Aeromonadaceae > Aeromonas > Aeromonas sp. HMWF017. The sequence continues at coordinate 54,831 of NZ_QAJD01000131.1, read as the reverse complement.
GAGAAATCATGTCTCGACTCATCTATCTGCTGCGCCATGGCCAGACCCGCTTCAATGCCGAGCAGCGTCTGCAGGGGCGTTGCAACTCCGAGCTGACCGACAAGGGTGAGGCGCAAGCCATCGCCATGGGGCGGCGCCTTGCCGCCGAACTGGCGGATCCTGCCCGCTGGACCGTCTATGCCAGCCCGCTCGGTCGCGCCCGTCAGACTGCGCTGCTGGTGTGCGAGCAGTTGGGACTGTCAACTGATCGCATCATCTGGGACGATCGGTTGATGGAGCTGGGGATGGGGGAGTGGGAGAGCTGCCAGATCCCGGTGCTGCGGCTCGCTCATCCCGAGCTCGATACCGGCAAAGGGGACTGGTATCTGCAGGCACCGGGGGCCGAGAGCTTCGAGAGCATTCAGCGCCGGGCACACCAATGGTTGCAGGATCCCGCGCTCGCCGAGCGGGCCATCGTCATCTCCCACGGTCTGCTCGGTGCCATGCTGCGTGGCGTCTATGCCGATCTCGACTATGAGGCGACCTGGTCACAGGAGTTGCCGCAAGATGCCTTCTATAAGCTGCAGGATGGCCATATCACCCGCATTGCCTGCTAGTTGCCGTGAGGTGGCACCATGGCATGGACCATGATTGCCATCTTCGGATGCCCATTTTTGCCGCAGTTCAACACATCAGAGCACCTTATCGCGGCAAGATGAGGTATCTTATGCCCCGATTTCATCCATTAAACGGATCCGAGACCCCATATGATCATCAAACCCAAGGTTCGCGGCTTTATCTGCACCACCACTCATCCGGTCGGTTGTGAAGCCAATGTTCGTCGCCAGATCGCTTATACCAAGGCCAAGGGCACCATCGAGAATGGTCCCAAGAAGGTGCTGGTGATCGGCGCTTCTACCGGTTATGGCCTGGCCTCCCGGATTGCGGCTGCCTTCGGTAGCGGTGCAGCCACCCTCGGCGTCTTCTTTGAAAAGGCGGGCACCGAGTCCAAGACCGGTACCGCTGGCTGGTACAACTCTGCCGCCTTCGACAAGGCAGCCAAAGAGGCGGGCCTCTACGCCAAGAGCGTCAACGGCGATGCCTTCTCCAACGAGTGCCGCGCCAAGGTGATCGAGCTTATCAAGCAGGATCTGGGTCAGATTGATCTGGTTGTCTACTCCCTGGCCTCTCCGGTGCGCAAGATGCCGGAAACCGGCGAAGTGGTGCGCTCTGCCCTCAAACCGATCGGTGAGGTCTACACCACCACCGCCATCGATACCAACAAGGACCAGATCATCACCGCCACCGTCGAGCCGGCGAACGAGGAAGAGATCCAGAACACCATCACAGTGATGGGCGGTCAGGATTGGGAGCTGTGGATGGCTGCCCTGCGTGATGCCGGCGTGCTGGCTGACGGCGCCAAGTCCGTGGCCTACTCCTACATCGGTACCGATCTGACCTGGCCAATCTACTGGCATGGCACTCTGGGCCGCGCCAAGGAAGATCTGGACCGCGCCGCCACCGCCATCCGTGGCGATCTGGCAGCCAAGGGCGGCACCGCTCACGTGGCCGTGCTCAAATCCGTTGTGACTCAAGCCTCTTCTGCCATTCCGGTGATGCCGCTCTATATCTCCATGGCCTTCAAGATCATGAAGGAGAAGGGCATTCACGAGGGCTGTATGGAGCAGGTGGATCGCATGATGCGCACCCGTCTCTACGCGTCCGACATGGCGCTGGACGATCAGGCTCGCATCCGCATGGATGACTGGGAACTGCGCGAAGATGTGCAGCAGACCTGCCGCGACCTGTGGCCATCCATCACCAGCGAAAACCTCTCCGAATTGACCGATTACACCGGCTACAAGCAGGAGTTCCTGCGCCTGTTCGGTTTCGGTCTGGACGAGGTCGATTACGATGCGGATGTAAATCCGGACGTGAAATTCGACGTGGTCGAGCTCTGAGTCTGACTCAAGTGAAAACAGGGCCCCGCGGGGCCCTGTTTTTTTGGCAAACATTCCGCTAATTTGCGGAATTTTATTATCAGCGATCACCTTTTTCCCATATCAAACCCGCTAGTCTTGCGCTGATCGGATCACAGACGGCATTGCCGAGGTACGGAAGCTATGACCACTCCAAACGAGGCGCCCAAGAAACGCCAACTTCCCACAGTTTATACCCTGCTTTTCATCATCATCGCGCTGATGGCCGCCCTCACCTGGGTGCTGCCAGCGGGTAAATATGACTATGTCACCGCCAAGACCCAGCAGCCGGTTGCGGCAGCGGCCGTGGCCGATTACAGCGGCGACGAGCGGCTGTTGCCGGTGCCTGGCAGCTACACCGAGTTACCCGCCCACCCGCAAGGAGTGTTCGAGGTGCTCAAGGCTCCCATTCAGGGCTTTCACAAGGCGGCCGACGTGGCGCTGTTCGTGCTCATCATCGGCGGTTTTCTGGCGGTGACCATGCAGAGCGGTGCGCTCGATGCCGGTGTAGGCGCTATCGTGCGCGGCTTTGCTGGGCGCGAGCGGCTGCTTATTCCCGTGCTGATCGCCCTGTTTGCCCTTGGCGGCTCCACCTTCGGCATGGCGGAAGAGACGGTTGCCTTCTGGGCACTGATCGTGCCGGTGATGATGGCGGCGGGCTTTGATCGCATGGTGGCGGCGGGGATTATCCTGCTTGGCTCCGGGGTCGGGGTGCTCGCCTCCACCGTCAACCCGTTTGCCACCGGCATTGCCTCCGGTTTTGCCGGTATCCCCATCGGTGAGGGGATTGGCCTGCGGGTCATCCAGTGGCTGCTGCTGGTGATCTTCGCCTCCTGGTTCGTGATGCGTTACGCCAAGCAGGTGCAGCAGGACAAGTCCCGCTCCGTGCTGGCCGACATCGTCTATGACGACGAGTTCTCCCAGATGAAGAGCGGCAACCTCGCCTTCACCGGCAAGCAGAAGCTCACCATGCTGGTGTTCTTCGGCACCTTCCTGCTTATGATCTATGCGGTGGTGCCCTGGTCGGATTTGGGGATCGATGCGCTGCCCACCTTTGGCTGGTGGTTTGACGAGCTCTCCACCCTCTTCTTCAGCGCCTCCATTCTGATTGCGCTGATCAACCGGATGCCGGAGTCCAACTATGTGGCGACCTTCCTGAGCGGCGCTCGGGATCTCATCGGGGTAGCGCTGGTGGTGGCGGTGGCGCGCGGCATCTATGTGGTGATGGAGCAGGGCGTCATCATCGACACCATTTTGCATTGGGCTGAAGGGCTGGTGACCGGACTCTCCTCGTCGGTCTTCATCCTGATGGCCTATCTGGTGCACATCATCCTGAGCTTCTTCATCCCCTCCACCTCGGGGCTGGCGACTGTCTCCATGCCGCTGATGGGGCCGCTGGCGGACTTTTCCGGTATCTCCCGGGATCTGGTTATCACCGCCTATCAGTCCGCCTCCGGCTGGATCAACCTGTTTGCCCCCACTGCCGCCCATCTGGTGGCGGGTCTGGCGCTCGCCAAGATCCCCTACGATCGCTTCGTGCGCTGGGTGCTGCCCTTTATCATCGGGGTGGCTCTCATCACCATGGCGGTACTGGTGGCCGGTGCCCTGTTGCACGGCTGATGGTGCGGATAGAAAACGACAGATGACAAAAAGGCTCCCGCGGGAGCCTTTTTCATGAGCCTTGCTTACTGCTTGTAGCCCTTGAGGAAGCGGGCGAGGCGGCCGATGGCATCCTCCAGCTCCTCTTCCCGGGGCAGGAACACCAGCCGGAAGTGATCCGGCGCTGGCCAGTTGAAGCCGGTGCCCTGTACCAGCAGCAGTTTCTCTTGCTGCAGCAGATCGAACACCATCTTCTGGTCGTCGCGGATGTCATACACCTTGGGGTCGAGGCGCGGGAACATGTAGAGCGCCCCCTTGGGCTTGACGCAGGAGACCCCCGGGATCTCGTTCAAGAGCTCCCATGCCTTGTCCCGCTGCTTGCGCAGGCGGCCGCCCGGCAGGATCAGCTCGTTGATGCTCTGGTAGCCGCCAAGCGCAGTCTGGATGGCGTGCTGCATCGGCACGTTGGCACACAGCCGCATGGAGGCCAGCATCTCCAGCCCTTCAATGTAACCGCGGGCACGGCCTTTGGGGCCGGTGATGACCATCCAGCCCTGACGGAAGCCGCAGGCGCGGTATGCCTTGGAGAGGCCGTTGAAGGTCACCACCATCACATCGTCACACAGGGTGCAAACGCTGGTGTGGGAGATGTCGTCATAGAGGATCTTGTCGTAGATCTCGTCGGCGAAAATGATGAGGTTGTGCTGGCGGGCGATCTCGATCACCTCCAGCAGGAACTCGCTGCCGTAGACGGCGCCGGTCGGGTTGTTGGGGTTGATCAGCACCAGGCCGCGGGTGCGCGGGGTGATGCGGGCACGGATGTCATCGAGATCCGGATACCAGTCAGCCCCTTCGTCGCAACGGTAGTGCACCGCATGGCCACCGGAGAGGGTGACGGCGGCGGTCCACAGCGGGTAGTCGGGGGAGGGTACCAGCATCTCGTCGCCGTTGTTGAGCAGCGCCTGCATCGCCATCACGATGAGCTCGCTGGCGCCATTGCCGATGTAGATGTCGTCGATATCGACCTTGCGCATCCCTTTTTGCTGGTAGTACTGCATCACCGCTTTACGGGCAGAGAAGAGCCCCTTGGAGTCGCAGTAGCCCTGGCTCAGCGGCATGTTGAGGATCACATCCTTGATGATCTCTTCCGGCGCATCAAAGCCGAACGGGGCCGGGTTGCCGATGTTGAGCTTGAGAATGCGGTGGCCTTCGTCTTCGAGACGGCGAGCCTCTTTATGCACCGGGCCGCGGATGTCATAGCAGACATCGTCGAGCTTGTGCGACTTGTCGATTGTGAACATGGTGACAGTGATTCCTTCCCCACAGGGACGCGTTGGCGAAAAAGGCGATTTTTAGTATCAAATTTCTTTTCCCCTATTCTTCACAGAATTGAATGCTAGAACAATCCTCTTTTTAGAAGAATTCCCTGATTTTTAGCCCTGAAACAGGGTTGCTAGAACGTTAAATTCAGCACGATCTTTGGTGCTAACCAAGGTTAACTAGTGAAACATGGGGAACGAATTAACAAAGCTGCCTGACTGTGTTGCAATATCAGGATCCTGTGGCACGATTGGCTTGTGTAAAAAATCGTCTTCGTCCCCCTTTTCGATGAGTTGAATGGCACTCATGGTGTCATCTTTATGTGGTTCGCTCATCGGCGTTCACTTCTGCGAGGTTTTCCCATGCAAGCACCCGTTCCAGGCCGCTATCGTCACTTCAAGGGGGGTTACTATCAAGTGCTTGCCCTGGCTTTGCATACCGAAACCCAGGAGCAGCTGGTAATTTATCAATCCGAGCAGGATGGTCAGGTCTATGCCCGTCCCGTCGCCATGTTTATGGAGTGGATTGAGCATCAGGGGCAGGTTGTCAGCCGTTTTGCCCCTGCAGGAGACTGACCACGCCTCCGTTTTTATCGTTCAAGGGATGAGCACTCGAGCTAAATGGTGTCACAAGTTGTCGCATGACGCCCTTGGGTATGAGATGTGCAGCCAGCTGTCTTAATGATAAATCCCTTATCTAATCAACTAATTGTGACAAACATCACATTCAGTGAGCTCTGCCTGCCGGGTTCGCAATCTGGATTCACACTCCCATAATGCTGCGCTTGTTCAAGCATGGGCCCTTCTCGGGTCTTGTTCGGTGTTATCTCAAATGGGAGAAATAATGTGAAACCTGTTGCTGCTGAGTTTATGGGCACTTTCTGGCTGGTATTGGGCGGGTGCGGCAGTGCCGTGCTGGCTGCTGCCTTCCCTCACGTCGGGATTGGTCTGCTGGGGGTCTCGCTGGCTTTCGGTCTGACCGTGCTGACCATGGCGTTTGCCATCGGCCATATCTCCGGTTGCCACCTCAATCCGGCCGTGACCGTAGGTTTGTGGGCGGGTGGTCGTTTTCCTGCATCCGGTGTACTGCCTTATATCGTGGCGCAAGTGCTGGGTGGCATTGCCGCTGCTGCCGTGCTTTACGTGATTGCCAGCGGTCAGGCCGGGTTTGATCTCTCTGCCGGTTTTGCTTCCAACGGCTACGGTGAGCACTCTCCGGGTGGTTACAGTCTGACTGCCGCACTGGTGTGCGAAATGGTGATGACCGGTTTCTTCCTGTTCGTCATCATGGGCGCCACCGATAGCCGTGCGCCTGCCGGTTTCGCGCCGATCGCCATCGGTCTGTGCCTGACCCTGATCCACCTCGTCAGCATTCCGGTGACCAATACCTCGGTCAACCCGGCCCGCAGTACCGGTGTTGCGCTGTTTGTCGGTGACTGGGCTATCAGCCAGCTGTGGCTGTTCTGGGTTGCCCCGATTGTCGGTGCCATTCTGGGTGCGCTGGCTTATCGCCTGGTGGCGACTGAGCAGAAGTAATCATTTGCGAAACAAAGTGTGGTATCGACACGCCTGCGGGCGTGTTTTTTGTTTCTGTAGGGGCAAGAAAAGAGCATTAACTGAGGCTAACCTCAGAGCCCTTTGGCCTGCAGCATCTCTTTGTAGCGCAGGTGGAGGAGCTGGACGCGCTCCACATAGGCACGGGTTTCCGCATAGGGCGGGATACCGCCATGTTTTTGTACGGCGCCCGCGCCGGCGTTGTAGGCCGCGGTCGCCAGCGCCACGTTGCCATCATATTGCTTGAGCAGTCCCGCCAGGTATTTCACCCCGCCGAAGATATTCTGCTCCGCCAGCAAGGCATTGCCGACCCCCAACTCCCGCGCCGTGGCGGGCATCAGCTGGGTCAGCCCCATCGCCCCCTTGCGGGAGACCGCCAACGGATTGAAAGCGGATTCCGCATGGATCAGCGCCCGGATCAGCGCCGGCTCAACCTGATAGGTTTTGGCGGCCGCCTTGATGGTGCTGGCATAGTCATAGAGAAACAGCCCTGTGGTCTGCCAGTTGACGCTGGATTTGGGGTCGCAGGCGAAGCAGTCGTTGAACAGCAGCAGCTCGTAATGGCCCTGTTCGGGCGCCATGTCGGAGTAGCGAACCACCCCGTTTTGTTGCACCGATTTATAGACCTGGATCTGCTTCTTGCCGTTGGTGGCGACTACCGCTGTTTGAGCGGTGTCGGGTTGTGAGGCGGGAGTGGCATCTTTGCTCGGACGCAAGGGGGAGGGAGCTGTGGTCAGGAAGATCACCTCCGCGGGGGGGGGAGTCTGGCTCCATCCGCTCAGGGGGATCAACAACATATGGCCTGCCAGCATCCATGCTTTCAACCCTAATACTCCTTCTTGTGATGACCATGTTGAGTAAAGCATCATGACGAGGGCAGAACAAGCTGCCAACAGGGGGCAAATGATCCGATTCGGTGACCGGGATCAAAGTATCCGCCGCAATAAAGGATTGTCATCATAAAGCACGGTTTTGGTAGTCGGGCGGTGGGTCATGGCCTCTTCCACCGGGTAAGCAAGCTGCCCACGACGTCCGCTTTTTTGTTGACGAAAGGCATGCTATCGTGCTGGCGTCATGTGGTCGGATTAGCGCACCGTATCTGGCACTAATAACTGATTATCAAAGGATTTGTCTGTGACAAGCAAGCTGGCGATGGAACTCACTTTCGAAGAGTACTGCGACGCCGACCTCTCCCTTATCAGGGACTATTACGAGACGACGTTTTCCCACTATGTGCCGGATCTGGCCGAGCGGATCTTTGTCGTGCGTGATGCTCACTGGCTGGTGGGGGCGGTACGGTTGCGGGACGAGGAGGAGTTTTACCATCTGTGCGGCTTTCGCCTGTTGCCCCACTACCAGTCGCTGGGATTGGGGTCACGGCTGCTGCAGCACGCCTGTCACGGTCTGTTGGACAAACCTGTGGTCTGTCAGGCGCTGCCCTTCGAGAAGCCTTTCTATCTCAAGGCCGGGTTTGCCGATATGCCCCTCAATCAATTGAGCGGGTCGCTTTTCTCCCTCTACGAGCGGCAGCAGCAGCAGGGGTATCAGGTGGAGCTGCTGGTACGGGATACCACCCAGCCCCTCCTGAATTGAGCGGTTTAGCGGGGTTTGGTCAGCAGGTGGATCTTGCCCGGTGACAGCTCCAGCCCCAGCAGATTCTCCTTCAGCCAGGCCTGATCCGGATCCTTGTCATTGAGTTTGTAGACCGGTTTGGTCTCGAGCCGCTTCTCCATGCTCTGCAGCAGCATGTTGAGCATCAGTCCGAACTTCTTCTCGGCCGCCTCCGGCTCCAGCTTGTACTCCACCAGCTTCATGTTATCGAGAAACAGCGCGCTCTGGCTCTTGTCATAGCGGGGCCTCGCCTCATAGGCCATCTGCAGGCGGGCGTCATATTCGGTATTGTCTGGCAGGGCGATTTTGAGCTTGCCCTTGCCATAGACCCGGGCGGTATCGGGGCGTTGGCGACCGATCTGTACATCGCTCTGCTCAAGCGTCACATGGGCCTTGATGATGCCCGGCAGCTCCAGCTGTTTGTCGACTTGCACCTGAGATTGCAGGTACTGGTTTATCTGTTGCTCATTGATGTCATATGAGCCTTGGCCTAGCATGGCCAGGCTGAGCAGCATAGATTGCAGGATCATGCGTGCGACCTGATAGAATGGATTTGCCTTACAGCATACCATCCCGGCCGGTTGGGGTCTGCCCACCGCGCTGTTTGTCGATTAGAAGGAGTCCCCGTTGTTTAACGGTCTGGAACACGATCTTCAACTGCTGTTTTCCCGTTTTCTGGGTTGGCTGCTACTGCTTTTTCATACCGTGATTGTTACCGGTGTGTCGTTTCGGGTGGTGATGAAACGCCGTCCCATCGGGGTGTCGCTGGCTTGGCTGGCGCTGATCTATGCCATTCCGTTTGCCGGGGTGGGCTTCTATGTGCTGTTTGGTGAAATAAAGCTGGGGCGCCGCCGTGCCGAGCGCGCCCAGGCCATGTATCGCCCTTACGCTATCTGGATCCGGCAACTGGCCCGTCTGTTCCCGCAACACTGCTGCGAAGTGGGTGCCAAGGCACAGCCGCTGCACGATCTCATCCAGGGACGGCTCGCCATGCCGATGCTCTCTGGCAACCGCATGACCTTGCTCAACAAGCCGGACTGGATCTTGCGCGAGATTGCCCAGGATATCCGTCGCTCGACGCTCTCCTGCTATCTGGAGTTCTATATCTGGCATCCGGGCGGCGATGCCGACGAGGTGTGCGAGGCGCTGATTGAAGTGGCGCAACGCGGCGTGGATTGTCGCTTGCTGCTCGATTCGGTGGGCAGTAAACAGTTCTTCCGCTCCCACTGGCCCAAAAAGCTGCGCAAGGCGGGGGTCAAGCTGGTGGAGGTGCTGCCGGTCGGCGCCTGGCGTATTCTGTTCCAGCGTCAGGATCTGCGGATGCACCGCAAGCTGGTGGTGATTGATGACAGGGTGGGTTACACCGGCTCCATGAACATGGTGGATCCCCGTTTCTTCAAACAGGATGCCGGGGTTGGCCAGTGGGTCGACATCATGATCCGGGTGCAGGGGCCCATGGTGCCGCTGATGTGGTCGATCTTCGTCTGGGACTGGGAGATGGAGACCGGCGAGCGGCTGCTCGACAGTCTGCAGCATGAGCCGGAAGCCTGGCCCCAGACCAACTACCGTGCCCAGCTGATCCCGTCCGGCCCCTTCGTCGGCGGCGACTGCATCCAGCAGAGCCTGCTGCTGGCCATCTATCAGGCCCGCAGCCATCTGGTGCTGACGACCCCTTACTTTGTACCCGACGATCCGCTGGCGGCCGCACTCAGCTCGGCGGCGGCGCGCGGAGTGCAGGTGCAGCTGGTGTTGCCGGCACGCAACGACTCCATCATGGCCAATTACGCCTGCAACGCCTTTATGGAGGAGCTGCTGGCGGCCGGGGTGGAGATCTACCGCTACGATGCCGGTCTGCTCCATACCAAGAGCGTGCTGGTGGATGATGACTTCGCTCTGGTGGGGACGGTCAATCTGGATCGGCGCAGCCTCTGGCTCAACTTCGAGGTGACCCTGCTGGTGGATAACCCCTCGTTCGTGGCCCAGATGACCCGGCTGGTACAGGGCTATATGGCAGAAGCCACCCCGATGACCCTGGCCCAATGGCAGGCCCGCCCCTGGTACAAGAAGGCGATGGAGAACATCTTCTATCTCTTCAGCCCCTTGCTGTGATGTTGTGGCGAGCCGCAAGAAAGTGGACTCGCCATCTGATTGGACTTGCCTAGCCCCGAGTCCGCCCCGTAGAGTGCAGTGACAACTCCCTGGAGACACATGGATATATGAAAAAGATAGTGGCCCTCGCCGTCGGTGCGGCACTGGTAGGTGGTGGTCTGGCTGCGTGCTGGTACACCGGCAACAGCTTCGACAACATCATGGCGGAGCAGATCGCCAAGGTAGAGCAAGAGACCGGTATCGACATGCAGTGGCAGCCGGGTAGCAGCAACCTCTTCACCCGTGACGGGGTCCTGAAGGTCGTGGTGACGCCGGAGGAGCTGGCTGCCATCGACAGCGAGCTGGAGGGCAGTCAGCCTATCGAGTTGCAACTGGTGGTCAAGAGCCAGATCCTGCCGCTATACATCAAGAGCCACTTCCTGCTCGATACCCATAATGGCACTCTGGCGCCAGTCTTTACCGCACTGGGCATGGAGCAGTGGGAACTCGGTCTGGAGTCGGTCACCAGTCTCTGGACCCAGGGTAACAGCAGCCGTTTCTGGGCCAATGAATTCAAGATCAAACAGGGGCTGGACGAGTTCAGCTTCCTGCCCCTGAGCGGCGAGTTCCACGGCAATCTGGAGGGGAATGGTCACCTCACCATGACCTGGCAGGGGATGACGGTCCATGAAGAGCAGAGCAAGATGGACTTGGTGCTGGCCGACCTGAAAGGGAGTGCCGACATTGCCGAGATCAGCGGTGTGCTCCTCTCGCCCCAGAGCGAGATGACCCTCTCGGCCCTCACGGTACAACTGCCTGACAGCGTCAAGGTCGCCCTGCAGGGGATGACAACCGAGACTCAGCTGACCGGTGATGATGCCCAGACCCTCTCCAGCAGCTATCAGATGAAAATTGCCAAGCTGGATCTGGAGAACGAGACCGACACCCTGGCGGTGACCGACAGCAAGTTGGCGCTCAACCTCAACGGTCTGGATCTGGAAGGGTATCAGGGGCTGCAGGCCGCCGGTGGCAAGGGGGTTGAAGATGCAGCCATCCAGCAGGCGCTGGACAAGATGCTCAAACGTGGTGCGACCCTGGAGCTGGCCGATCTCAGCGCCAAGCTCAACGGTGAGGCGGTGACCATGAAGGGGGACGTGAAGCTGGCCTCCACCTCGCTGGAGCAGCTGTTCAACAGCGACGCGGGCATGCAGGCCCTCTCCGGCGTG
>NZ_QAJD01000131.1:0-43466 GCF_003061465.1 Aeromonas sp. HMWF017 | reverse complement strand
CTCAACGGTGAGGCGGTGACCATGAAGGGGGACGTGAAGCTGGCCTCCACCTCGCTGGAGCAGCTGTTCAACAGCGACGCGGGCATGCAGCACGCCGGAGAGGGCCTGCATGCCAGCCTCAGCGACAAGCTGGGCAAGGCGGTGCCGCAACTGGCCCCCATGCTCGATCAGCTGACCCTGATGGGTTATCTGAAGGCCGACAAGCAAGCGCTGACCTCCGAGCTGAAGCTGGAGAAGGGCGCGGTGACGGTAAACGATCTGCCGCTCTGACACATGATGTAGAAACAACAACGGCTCCCGCGGGAGCCGTTGTTGTTTCTGGCGTTTGCATATGGGCCGTGTGGGCGAATTACTTGAAGACCACCGTCTTGTTGCCGTAGACGAACACCCGTTCGTTCAGTACCAGCTCCAGCGCGCGGCTCAGCACCGATTTCTCCACATCCCGACCCGCCTTGGCCATGTCGTCCGCACTGAAGGCGTGACCGACGTGGATCACGTCCTGTTCGACAATGGGGCCTTCATCCAGATCGTCGGTCACGAAGTGGGCGGTGGCACCGATCAGTTTGACGCCGCGATCAAACGCCTGCCGGTAGGGGCGGGCACCGATGAAGGCGGGCAGGAAGGAGTGGTGGATGTTGAGGATCTTGCGCGGATAGGCCTCGACGAAGCTCGGGGTCAGCACCCGCATGTACTTGGCCAGGATCACATAGTCAGGCTCATAGCTGTCGATGATGGCGCGTACCTGCTCTTCATGTTCGGTCCGGCTCAGATCCTCGTGACTGACGGTGTGGAACGGGATATCGAACTTGCCGGTGAGCTCGGCCAGGGTGTCGTAGTTGCCGATCACCGCGACGATATCCATATCCAGCGCGCCCGCGTAGTTCTTCATCAGAATATCACCGAGGCAGTGGGTCTCCTTGGTCACCAGGATGACGATGCGCTTCTTGCCCGCCTTGACCAGACGGCGTTGGGCACCGGTGGGCAGGGCATCATCGAGGTCGGCCAGCAGGGTCTCGTCGTTGAAGCGCCCCTCCAGCTCGGTACGCATAAAGAAGCGACCATTCTCGTGATCCACAAACTCATCGTTCTTGATGATGTTGAGCTGGTGCTTGTAGCAGATGTTGGTGATCTTGGCGATGAGCCCTTTGGCATCCGGGCAATCCGTGAGCAGTATTTTCTTTTCCATCTCTGTCATTTTCCGTTTGTGGTGTTGGCGCTGCTGTCTGCGCCAGCAGCGTTGTTCAGGCTCTCTTTTCGGGCCCTGTTTTTTTGTTTCGGGAACTATGCCATAAACCGATCCGAGCCATAAAGAAATTCGCCAGTCATGGCCTCTCGTGCTGGCGAGCGGGCCGCAGAGCGGGATCCCGGGCGCAATGTTGAAACGCTTTTCAGCCTGCGGGGGATTTTGGCTGGCATCTGCAACCGTTTTTCTTTAGGCTGTCTGCGCTTATTCTCAGGGCGGGGTGCAATTCCCCACCGGCGGTATCCCGATTGACTCGGGGAGCCCGCGAGCGCCCGATTTGGCTGATTGCCGGGTCGGGGTCAGCAGATCCGGTGAGATGCCGGAGCCGACGGTCATAGTCCGGATGAAAGAGGATAAGACAGACCTTGCCGTGTTGGCCCTTGTGGGCTGGCCGCTGCATGCCCGTCTCTGTCTGCCTTTCCATGCCCTGATTCTGGTCCTTGTCTTGTTTAGGAGTTTTACCATGAATCAGTCTCTACTCAGTGAATTCGGTGATCCCGTTGCCCGTGTCGAAGCGGCCCTGTCTGCCTTGCGTGCCGGAGGCGGCGTGCTGGTGGCCGACGATGAAGATCGGGAGAACGAGGGCGACCTCATTTTCGCCGCCGAATCCATGACCAATGAACAGATGGCGCTGATGATCCGCGAGTGCTCCGGCATCGTCTGCCTCTGCCTGCCCGAGGAGCGGGTTCGCCAGCTCGAACTGCCGATGATGGTGGAGGCCAACTCCAGCCACTACCAGACCGCCTTTACCGTGACCATCGAAGCGGCGCAGGGGGTCACGACCGGTGTCTCGGCGGCTGATCGCATCACCACCATCCGTGCAGCCATCGCAGACGGCGCCAAACCGGGTGATCTGCACCGCCCGGGTCATGTTTTCCCGCTGCGGGCGCGAACCGGTGGGGTGCTTACCCGCCGTGGTCATACCGAAGCGACGGTCGATCTGATGCAGCTGGCTGGCCTCAAACCGTTTGGTGTGTTGTGTGAATTGACCAAAGAAGATGGCTCGATGGCGCGTCTGCCAGACCTGGTTGCGTTCGGTCGCAAGCACCAGATGCCGGTGCTGACCATCGAGGATCTGGTGCAATATCGTCAATTGTTGTCAGAACGTACAGCCTGAGCCTCATACGAAATTGTAATAAGGCAAAAATTTGGTTAACCTTTGTCCGTGCCCCCACCACACGGCACTCATTTTTTAGACGAATCTGGACAAAAACTGTTCATTCAAAAAAAAATGAGGGTTTTAATGCATTTATCTGTGGTGGGGACTATGCAAAGTAGGATTTTTTTGTGCCATAATCACGCCGCTTGCTAAACGTCTGGCGAGTTCAAGGGAGCTTTAAAAATGAAAAAATTGTTGTTGGTAGGTGTTGTTGGTCTGTCCGCTCTGCTGGGCGGTTGTGCAAACACCAGCGAACTGGAAACTTCCGTTCAGAATCTGTCTAACAAAGTTGACCAACTGGCTCAAGATGTTAGCGCAGTTCGTGCTGATCAGTCCAAAATCGCTGCTGATGTTGCAGAAGCCAAGCAAGAAGCTATGCGTGCTAACCAGCGCATCGACAACATGGCTACTTCCTACAAGAAGTAATCCATGCGAAAAAAATGGCGCAGTTTTGCGCCATTTTTTTTTGCCTAAAATTCACCGTATATCCACTATTCCCACAGCACCTTATTCCCACAATACCTTCTTCGTACTTGACCCATGAGGTCATGCCGGTCTCCCGGCACTCCCCCATCATTACCAGCCAGTTCGATTCCTATCAGTAGAGCAGACTATAGAGTTTGCGACGGTAGCTCTGCGCCGCCGGTGTGCTGCCCATGGTCGCCAGAATATCGAGATAGGTCTTTCTGGCATCGCCGAATGCCAAATCCCGCTTGAGGATCTCCAGCAGCAGTCCCAACGCCTCTTCCTGACGACCAGCCTGGTTGTATTGCACCGCCAGCTCCTGAGCCAGGGCAAAATCATCAGGCTGTTCTGCATGGCGGGCTTCCAGCGCGCGCAGCTCCGGGCTGTCTGCCGCTTGCAGGGCGAGCGCCAGCCGCGAGCTCAAGGTATGGAAGTGGCCATCCTGCGCCGCCATCGGGATGGTGCCGAGGCGCTCCTGCGCTTCCTCCAGCAGGTTGAGGTCGAGCGCAGCTTGAATGAGCCACAGGCTGATGTCGTGGCGTTCAGGGGCCAGCTGGTGTGCCTTGGTCAGATGGGCATAGGCCATGCTGGGCTGCTCGTCAGCAAGTGCTTGTTGCCCCTTGGCCAGCAACTCTTCCTCTTCTTTGGGGGCGAAGGCGGTGAAATACTGGCGCAGGGTGGCTTCATCCTGCGGCCCTTCGATGATCCCCTGTTCGTCAGGGCGACCCTGATGGAACAGCACCAGCGCCGGTAGGGCGCGCAGGCCGAGCTGACTGGCCAGCGGTTGCAGCTGGGGATCGTTCATATCCACCTTGGCCAGGGTGACCTGCTCATTGGCGGGCCCAACCAGTGATTCGATCAGCGGTGTCATCCCCTGGCACTCCGGCATCTGCGGAGCATGGAAATAGATGACGACCGGTTTCTTCATGGACGCATCGATAAGTTCAGCGTGAAAATTCTGGGGAGTAATGTCGACGATCATGAGTTGGACTCTTCAGAAAGGGTGTTGAGTAACATGGGGTTAAGCGAGTGGCAATTCAAGCGCTCATCCAGCCGGTAAAAGGTCACGGGGGCTGCCGTCGCCGCGAGACTGAGCCAGCCGCTGGCAAAGGGCCAATCCTGTACCTGATAAGCAGTGTCATCGAGCCGGTTGTCGAGTCGCCATCCTTGCTCCGGGAGAAACCGCACCTTCTCCAGCCCCGCAGCTATGCCGCCACCATGAGCTTTCAGTACCGCCTCCTTGCGTGACCAGAGCCGGTAGAAGGCGCTCTCCTGCTCTTGATCAGTCAGTGCGCAGAGCCACTCATATTCACTCTGTGCATAAAACCTGCGGGCCAGGGGGAGGGGATGATGCCGCCGTTTGCCCAGTTCGATATCCACCCCAAGCGGCCCATGCGGGCAGAGCGCCAACACCAGCCAGCTGCCACTGTGGCTCAGATTGAACTGCCAAGCATCATCATGTAGTCGGGGCTTGCCTTGGGGGCCGTTGCAAAATTGCAGCCTGGCAGCAGGTTGTTGCAGCCGCTCGGCCAATAGCTGGCGCAGCAGGGCGCGGCTCACCAGATATTCCTGACGCCGTTCAGGATGGGTCATGGCTTGCCAGATATGCTGCTCATCGGTTGACAGCCATTCAGGCAATTGAGCAAGCAGTTCCTGGCATACCCTGGCCGGTTTTAACAAAAAAAGATCGGTTTCGATCATGATTTTTCACTTTAAAAAGGTGCTGAAGCAGGGATAAAAGCCAGTTATCTATGAGGCCCAAGGCTCTTTTTGCGATTGTATATTGTTTGGGCATGATCACATTAATTATGAAAAATCGTGCATTTCCTTGCAAAAATGTGAGCTTGATAGGGATTTTCACTTGCCTCGATAGAATTCTTGGATATAGTCGGGTGCTGTTGCCTTATAAATTGCCCTTTGGGGCCGTAT
This sequence comes from Aeromonas sp. HMWF017, assembly GCF_003061465.1. Taxonomy (NCBI): domain Bacteria; kingdom Pseudomonadati; phylum Pseudomonadota; class Gammaproteobacteria; order Aeromonadales; family Aeromonadaceae; genus Aeromonas; species Aeromonas sp. HMWF017. The sequence goes on along the minus strand of NZ_QAJD01000131.1, from coordinate 38,670 downwards.
TTTAACAAGATTTACTATTTAGCGGGGATAAAGGATTGCGCCACCTGATGCTACTGCTGGTCGCGCTCGGAATGGTGGGTTGTGCCTCGGCACCCCAACCCGAGGTCGCGAGCAAGATCGAAGTTTCCATGGTTGAACCTGTCATCGAACCGGAAGCTTCCCAGACACCCGATGTGAATGAAATCCTGACTGTATATAAAGAGTGGCGTGGTGTTCCGTACCGGATGGGTGGCAGCAGCCAGCGCGGTATCGACTGTTCCGCCTTTGCCCGTGAAGTGTTCCGCAATGCCGTCGGTATCGAATTACCCCGCGATACCCGCTCCCAAGTCCACGAAGGGACGCGCGTTTCCAAGCAGGATCTGGTCGAGGGTGATCTGGTCTTCTTCAAAATCAATCGTCGTCTCAACCACGTTGGCATCTATGTCGGCAATGGCGAATTCATCCATGCCTCGACTCGAGCCGGTGTGACCCGCTCCAAGCTGGATAGCCAATACTGGCGCAACAAGTTCTGGCAAGCTCGCCGGATCGATATCTGAGTCAGGCTGGACAAACGGCTCGCAGTACGGACTGTTTTTCCAACCTCACTTGAACCGGGCTCGATAGCCCGGTTTTTTTATTGCCGTCGTTTAGACTTTCCCGAGTCAAATCACTATAGTGTGGGCCCGTTTTCTTCGGCAGGCTCAGCATGAAACCCCGCATCCCATCAGCCGGTGGCCCCAAGTCGGGCGACCGTAAATCCGGACTTCACTACCGTAATCGCCATCAGGCGGGTTACGACTTTGAGGCGCTCTGCCTGCGAACTCCCGAATTGGCCGCTCATGTCTTTATCAATGACTACGGCACCCGCACCATCGATTTTGCCGATCCCGATGCAGTGAAGACCCTCAACCGCGCCCTGCTGGCCCATCACTACGGGATTGCCCACTGGGACTTGCCTGCCGGTTACCTCTGCCCGCCTATCCCGGGACGGGTGGACTACCTGCACTGGGCGGCCGACCTGCTGGCCGAGAGCGCAGGCGAGCGCCCTACCGGCAAGGGAGTGAGGGTGCTGGATATCGGGGTGGGGGCAAACTGCATCTATCCGCTGCTGGGTGCCCGCGAATATGGCTGGCGTTTTGTCGGGTCGGATATCGATCCGGTCTCGGTCAAGGCGGCCACCCTGCTGGCCAAGAGCAACGGACTCGGCAACCAGATTGAGTGCCGCCTGCAGGGTAACCCCAACCATGTGTTTCGCGGCATCATAGGGCCGAAGGAGCACTTCGCCCTGACGCTGTGCAATCCGCCGTTCCATGCGTCGCTGGAGGAGGCGAGCAAGGGGACAGAGCGCAAGCTGCGCAATCTGGGCAAGGAGGTGACAGGCGCCCCTGTGCTCAACTTCGGCGGCCAGAAGGCTGAGCTCTGGTGCGAAGGGGGCGAGGCGGCGTTTCTGGCCAACATGATTGCCCAGAGCAAGGAGTTTGCCACTCAGTGCCTCTGGTTCAGCTCGCTGGTGTCGAAAAAAGAGAACCTGCCGGGGGCGAAAAAGGCGTTGAGCCGGGTGGGAGCCCGTCAGGTACGGGTGATCGACATGGCGCAGGGCAACAAGGTGAGCCGGATCCTCGCCTGGTCCTTTCTGGATGAAGAGGGATTGCGTAGCGGCTGGTCGAGTGCGCGCTGAGTCCCAACTACAAGGCCCGATGAGGGCCTTTTTTCATGATGAGCCCCGCGAATTTCACCTGCTGGCGGTATCTTTGGCAATCGATTTCCTCATTGGCAGATCGTGCTGGTTTACATGGTGTAAGTAGTTACTTCCGCCTTGGTACAGGTGTACGCCGAGATTTTTTTGCACTTACAGCTGAAACTTTAATAAAATAGGACTGGTTAGACCTCTTTACAGGCATTGAATCAAATAGGGATCGGTAGATGAAAGTTGTCGATTTTCTGAAGCGCAAGCGCGAAATTCTGGCGCAGCACCCCTTTGAGCTCAAGGATTGGCTCTCTCCGGCGATCCGCGACTACTGGCGTGAGTTTCAGCAAAAGGCACATCTTCACCCTTTGCTGGGGCGTGTGCTGGACTTGCAAGCCGAGTCCCAGAGCGAACAGCAACAGGATGCAGCAACCGTGGCACAAGTAGCCAACGGTCAGCCTGCCGTGGCTCAGGAACCCGCTGTGGAGCTGGGGGCCGAGGCGGCCGAGCTCTATGCCGCCCTGCAGGCCCGCATCGGTGAAGAGACCCACGTCGGTGAGTGGCTGCACGTCAGCCAGCAGATGATCGATCAGTTTGCTGCCGTGACCGGGGATCACCAGTGGATCCACACCGATCCGGAGCGCGCGGCCGCCGAGTCGCCTTTCAAGACCACCATCGCCCACGGCTTCCTGACCCTGGCGCTGCTGCCGCAGTTGACCGGCTCGGTCGATGAAGCCACCCCCGAGTTCCCGACCGCCCGCATGGTGGTGAACTTCGGGCTGGATCAGGTACGTTTCCCGTACCCCATCAAGGTGGACAGCAACATCCGCGCACGCACCAAGCTGGCCCGGGTCACCCCCATCAAGGGTGGGCTGGAGTTGCTCAAAGAGATCAAGGTGGAGATCGAAGGGATCCGCCGCCCGGGTTGCGTTATCGAGTCGGTGACCCGCATCTACTTCTGAGCCGCCTCATCGGCATAAATGGTGAAACGGGCCCGCTGTCGTGTGCAACGAACAGCGGGCCCGTTTATTTGCCTGTTTGTTGCCAGTTGTGAGGAGCCAGCCATGGTGTGCCAACTCCAGCTTGATATGACTCACAAAACCGTGCGCCGTGCAGTTAGCCAGCTCTCATTTTGGCGAGTTGGCCGCGTGAGGCGATAGCATGTTATGCCACTATTGGCTTCTTACTCCCGATCCTGGAGACAATAGTGCCCATCAATCACAAGATTATTCTGCCGCTACTGCTGAGCCTCGCCATCCTGCTGATCCCGACCCACTGGATCCCGCTGGAGGGGATTACCGTCATCGAGCAGCGGGTCGTGGCCATTTTCGTGCTGGCCGCCCTCTGCTGGATCCTGGAGCCCATCCCTATCTTTGCTACCTCGGTGCTGATCATCGTGCTGGAGCTGCTGCTGCTCTCCGACAAGGGGCTCTGGTTCATGACCGCCGACAAGGCCGAGCCGGGGTTTGGTGAGCTGCTCAAGTCCACCGAGGTGATGGCGACCTTTGCTTCACCGGTCATCATGCTGTTTCTCGGTGGTTTTTTCCTCGCCATTGCGGCGACCAAGTACCATCTGGACGTCAATCTGGCGCGGGTGTTGCTGCGCCCGTTCGGTCAGGATCCCCGGATCGTCATGCTGGGGCTGATGCTGATCACTGCCACCTTCTCCATGTTTATGAGCAATACCGCTACCACTGCCATGATGCTGGCCATCCTTACCCCAGTGCTGGCGGCGTTTCCCGACAAGGATCCGGCCAACATCGGCTTTGTGCTGGCCATTCCGCTGGCGGCCAACCTCGGGGGGATCGGCACTCCCATCGGCACTCCGCCCAACGCGGTGGCTCTCAAATACCTGACCGGCGAGCATGCCATCTCGTTCGGTCAGTGGATGGGATTTGCGGTGCCCTTCGTGGTGTTGCTGTTGCTGCTCGGCTGGTTCCTGCTGGGGCGCTTCTTCCCGAGCACTCTCAAGCGGATGGATCTCAAAATTGAGGGGCGTTTTATGCAGACCCCCCGCGCCTGGGTGGTCTACCTCACCTTTATCACTACCATAGTGCTCTGGTTGCTGGGGGATCTGCATGGCATGAGCTCCTACGTGGTCGCCATGATCCCGGTGGCTGTGTTCCTGACCACCGGCATCATCACCAAGGACGACCTGCACAAGATCTCCCTCGACGTGCTCTGGCTGGTCTCGGGCGGTATCGCGCTGGGGTTGGCGCTGGAGGACTCAGGTCTGGCCGAGCGGCTCATCACCCATATTCCGTTCCACGAATACTCCACGCTGGCGGTGCTGGTCGGCGCCTGCCTGCTGGCGGTGGTGATGGCCAACTTTATGTCCAACACCGCGACCGCCAACCTGCTGCTGCCACTGGTAGCGGCGCTGGCAGTCAGCATGCCGGAGCTGGCCGAGTGGGGCGGCAGTCACACCCTGATCCTAGCGGTCACCATTTCGGTTTCGCTCGGGATGTCGCTGCCTATCAGTACCCCGCCCAATGCGCTGGCCCACGCCACCGGTCTGGTGGAGAGCCACCAGATGGTGCGCATCGGCGTCATCATGGGATTGGTCGGTACCCTGCTGGCGATGGTATGGATCTACCAGATTGCCGCCTGGGGGCTGATCTGAGCGTACGGCCGGTTTCTCATCTGGTGCCTGCTCCATCATCGGAGAGGGGCCGTGGCAGGGGATGACCAAAACAGAAAGAGGAGCCAACTTGGCTCCTCTTTCTGTTTGCAGTTGACTCAGAAACTGGCGCCCAGATTGAGCAGGTGCCTGAATTCGGTCTCTTTGTACTTTTGCTCGAGACCGACGAAATGCACTTCACCATCTTCCCACTCCATCTCGCTCGACCAGGAGAGGCGCAGGTGGTCGTTGAAGTAGTAGCGCAAGCCCACGCTGCCGGTCACATCTCGATTCAGAGTGATATAGGGGGAGGGTTGATCCAGATAGAGCAGATAGCGCCCCTGACTGAACAGCTCCAGTTTTTCCCGCCATATCGGGATGGGTTGGCGATAATCCCAGTTCATGCTGGCAAAGGGATAGTCGATGATCCGGTTGCCTTTGAAGAGCAACCCAATCCCGCTCTCTTCCCTGAAGTAGGCCTTACGCAGACCCCCTTGCGCCACGAACTCCAGCCGACGGCGCTTCTCGTTCCAGAAGCGGTAACCCGGCCCGGTACCATAGTCGAGGCGGAGGTAGTTGCTCTCCAGCATGTCATATTCGGCATTGAGCGAGCTGCGCACAAACCACTGCTGATCGAAAAAGTAGTCAATGGTCGGGTTCAACTTGTAGTCGTGGTTATCGGTGACGCTGTCAGACGTTTCGTAGGAGTACTCTCCTGAGAAACTGTAGCGCCAGTCCAGATTGGCCAACTCGGTCTTGCCCTTGAAGTTGACGTTGTTGGTGTGTTTGTCTTTGTGTTTGAGCTTGATGTTGAGATCGCCACTACCGGTCCAGAGCCAGGCCTTGCGTTCATCCTGCTCATCCTTGAACAGGGTGAATCCACCTTTGGCGGTCGCCTTGGGTTTATCCTGATGCTCCAGCCGCCAGCGCTTGATGGCATCCCGCTTGACGGTAACGGCACCGGTATAGGGCAAAGAGATGCGTACCGACTCATCGCCAATCTCTTCGATGGTGCCGGTCAGACGATCGCCATTGTTCATCCAGAGGATGTCCTTGGCCCACAAGGAGTGGCAGGCTAACAGGAGTAAGAGAGGCAGGTATTTCATGAGGTAAGGTGACTCCGATGCGACGCTGGCGCTGGTGACTTAACCACTGACAAGCTGGCTGCTGATGGGGCGGGGCAGGCCATTTTTGCTCTCCAGCGCCGCCGTCACCTCATCCTGCATCACGTCAGGTGCGCTGATAAAGCTCTCTATGGCCGGTGATAGCATCAGCGGGGCGCCATTTTCAAGTTCCTCTTCGGTGCGGGAGAGCGGGGAGTGCACCTCCAGCCAGCGGCGACCATCCGGCTCGATAGCCACCTTGACCGGTTGGTTGATGACCCGCACCGGCGTGCCAATCGGTACAATCTTGAACAGGGCCTCGATATCGTCAGGCCGCAGCCGGATGCAGCCTGCACTCACCCGCAGGCCGACGCCAAAATCCTTGTTGGTACCGTGGATCAGGTAGTCGCGTTTGCCATAACCAAGGCGCATGGCGAACTTGCCGAGGGGATTCTCCGGGCCGGGGGGCACCACGGCGGGCAGGGTGATCCCTTTTTGCTCCAGCCAGGATTTGCGCACCATGGGGCCGGGTACCCAGGTCGGGTTGGGATTCTTCTCGATGACGGTGGTGGTCATCTCGGGTGTCTCGCGGCCGATATCGCCAATCCCGATGGGCAGCACGATGACCTCGCTCTTCCCCTTGGGGAAGTAGTAGAGACGCAGTTCGGGCAGATTGATGACGATCCCCTCGCGAGGCACATCAGGCAGCAGCATCTGGGTGGGCAGCGTCAAGCGGGTTCCCGGCTTGGGTAAATAGGGATCTACACCCGGATTTGCCTCAAGTAGCGCCAAAAATCCAATTTGCGTATTTTTGCCAACCAGTTCCAGATGTTCATTCTGCTGGATGATGTAATCCTCCAGCTCACCGATAAGGCGACTCCCGGCAGGTGGCAGCGGGTAGCGTTTGGCCTCTGCCGGCGCGGCGCAGAGCAGGATCGCTGCCAGTAGCATGGAAAGGGCGGGCGTTAAGGGTAGGGGCTTGAGTTTCGGCAATCGCATAAGGAGATCCATCAGTTCAATCGGGGCGGAACATCATCAACACAGCCGCCAGAATGGCGCGATTGTTCCTCAATCAGCCCATGATTACCAGCTTGCCGCGCACAAGCAATGATGTGGGGATACATAGGAAACCGGCCAAAATCGGCATCACCCATAAATTTGAGCGCCAAGCAGGAAAAAGAGACGCCTGATGGCAATGGGGGAATATCACGACGTGGATAATGGCCGGGTGTGCGAGAGGGTTAATGTCGGGTGAATGCAGGGTGGCCTGGCAACGCGAACAGCACGCGCCGCATTGTGAGCCTGCTCCCAGATATCTGATTCAGCCATTTGATATCTAAGAAATTTTTATTGCATCCTCGGCCCAGCTTGGGTAAAACTCTCTCCCCACGGAGAGATGCCGGAGTGGCCGAACGGGATTGACTCGAAATCAATTGTGGCAGCAATGCCACCCAGGGTTCGAATCCCTGTCTCTCCGCCACATACCAAGCCCAACCTGTTTAGCAGGTTGGGCTTTTTCTTTTGGTGATGTGCTGAGGGACTATCCGGCCGCCTGTGTATCTGTGGTCATCGATCCGGATGAATGCTGTTGGCTGCTCGTCGTGCCCGCCAGGCCTGAATGCGCGCCTGGGTGCCGATGACGAAGACGAAGAAGACCGGCACGAAGAAGATGGCCAGCAGGGTGCCGCTGATCATGCCGCCAAACACGCCGGTGCCGATGGCGTGCTGGGTCTCCGCGCTGGCGCCACTGGCGAGCATCAAGGGCACCACCCCGAGGGTGAAGGCCAGCGAGGTCATCAGAATGGGGCGCAGGCGCAGGCGGGCAGCAGTAACAGCCGCATCAAGCAGCGAGCGTCCTTCACTGTGCAACTGGCGCGCAAACTCCACGATGAGGATGGCGTTCTTGGCCGACAGACCGATGATGGTGATCATGCCCACCTTGAAGAAGACGTCGTTGGGCATGCCGCGCAGCATCACGGCCGCGACAGCACCGAGCAGGCCCAGCGGCACCACCAGCATCACCGAGAGCGGGATCGACCAGCTTTCATAGAGTGCCGCCAGCACCAGGAAGACCACCAGCGCGGACAACAGCATCAGCAGGGGGGCCTGCTCGGCCGACTGGCGCTCTTGCAACGACTGTCCCGTCCAGGCCAATGCGAAGCCTGGCGGCAATTGCGCCACCAGACGCTCCATCTCCGCCATCGCCGCTCCGCTGGAGATGCCGGGCGCTGCCCCCCCGGCAATACGCACGGCAGGGAAGCCATAGAAGCGCATCATCTGTTGCGGCGATTCGCGCCATTCCGGTGTCACCACCTCCCGCAAGGGGACCATGCCGCCGCTGGCATTGCGCACCCGCAGGCCGAGCACGTCATCGAGCTGCATGCGCGCCGACGCGTCGGCCTGCAGAATGACCTGCTGCATGTGCCCGCCGTTGGGGAAGTCGTTGACGTAGAGCGACCCCATTGCGGCCGACAGGGTACTGCTTACGCTGGCGAACGAGAGTCCCATGGCTTCGGCCTTCTGTCGGTTGATCTCGAGGTGAATGCTCTCGCCGGGAGGCAGATTGTCGGGATACACATCACTGACTACCTGGCTGTTGGCGGCCAGTTCCAGCAGTTGTGCCTGGGCGGCCAGCAGCGCGGCTTCCCCCCGGTTGGCTCTGTCTTGCAGGAACAGGGTGAAGCCGGAGGCGGTGCCCAGCTCATCGATGGCGGGCGGCAGCAGGCTCATTACCGTGCCTTCAGGAATATTTGCCATAGCCGCTTGTGCCAGATCTGCCTCTTCGGCTGCCGTGGCGCCATGACGCTGATCCCAATCTTTGAGCATGGTGAAGGCCATGGCGGCATTGGGGCCTGCGCCGGAGAAGCTGAAGCCCTGCACCACCAGGTTGGTGTCCAGCGCCTCGCGAGAGGCGACGTGAGCCTCGAAGGCCTTGACCACCTCAAGAGTACGCTCGCTGGTGGCGCCGGTCGGCAGCTGGATGGAGGTCATGAAGTAACCCTGATCCTCGTCTGGCAGGAAAGAGGAGGGCAGCTGGGCGGCGGCGATGACCAGCGCGGCGCAGAGGGCGGCAAAGGTTGCCATCATCCGTCCGCTGCGCCCGACCAGCCGGGTTACCCGCGCACCGTAGCCTGCCGTGAACCGCTCGAAACCCCGGTTGAAGGCACCGAAAAAGCCGTGCTTCTCATGATGATCCGGACTGACCGGACGCAGCAAGGTGGCGCAGAGCGCAGGCGTCAGGGTCAGGGCGAGGAAGGCCGAAATGAGGATCGACACCGCCATCGACAGGGTGAACTGCTGGTAGATGACCCCCACCGAGCCGCTGCCAAACGCCATGGGAAGGAACACCGCCGTGATCACCAGGGTGATGCCGATCACCGCTCCGGTGATCTCCTTCATGGCTTGCGAGGTCGCCTCACGGGGCGACAGCCCCCGGGTGGCCATCAGGCGCTCGACGTTCTCCACCACCACGATGGCGTCGTCGACTATGATGCCGATGGCCAGCACCATGCCGAACATGGTGAGGGAGTTGATCGAAAAACCGGCCAGCAGCATCACCGCGAAGGTGCCAAGCAGAGCGATGGGGGCGACGATGGCCGGGATCAGGGTGTAGCGCAGGTTCTGCAGGAAGAGAAACATCACCAGAAACACCAGCACCATGGCTTCCAGCAGGGTGTGGATCACCTTTTCGATGGAGACCTTGACGAAGGGGGCCGAGTCAAACGGGATCGAATAGGCCATGCCCGCTGGCAGGGTGGGAGCGAGCTGGGCGAGACGGGTGCGCACCGCATCTGCGGTACGCACGGCGTTGGCACCGGGGGAGAGCTGGATGGCGGCGCTGGTGGCGGCCACGCCGTTCTCGCGGTTGGAAAAGGCGTAGGATTGCGCCCCCAGCTCGACCCGGGCGACATCACCCAGCACCAGCTTGGCGCCATCGCCACCGGCTCGCAGCACGATGGCGGCGAATGCCTCGGGGGTCGTCAGCTGCCCTTGAACCGTGAGGGGAACCGTCAGGCGCTGCCCCGGCAGGGCGGGTTCATCACCGAGGCGCCCCGGTGCAATCTGGATGTTCTGCTGCTCGATGGCCTGCGCCACCTCGCCGATGGTCAGCCTGTAGGCGGCGAGTTTGGCCGGATCTACCCAGATGCGCATGGTCTGCTCGGCGCCGAACAGCTGCACTCGTCCTACCCCGTCGATGCGGCGCAGCTCCTGCACAATATTGCGTGCCATGTAGTCGTTGAGGGCAACCTCATCGAAGCGGCCATCCGGTGAGGTCATGCCGACCATCATCAGAAAGCCGGATGAGGCGGACTCCACCTGCAGGCCGGTTTGCCGCACCGCTTGTGGCAAGCGAGGTTCGACCGCCTTGATGCGGTTTTGCACGTCCATCTGGGCCAGCTCCGGATCGGAGCCCGGCTTGAAGGTGGCAGTGATCTGCGCGCTGCCCGAGGCGTCCACCGACGACTCGAAGTAGAGCAGGTTCTTCACTCCCGACAGCTCGCGCTCGATAAGGCTCACCACCGCATCGTTCAGGGTCTGCGGCGTGGCGCCCGGATAGGTGGCATAGAGGGTCACCGACACCGGCGCCACCGAGGGATAGCGGGAGATGGGGAGCTTGGGTATGGCGATGACCCCTGCCAGCACGATGAACAGGGCGATCACCCAGGCAAACACCGGGCGATGGATAAAAAACTGCGGCATGGATAACTCTCCGATTCAGCGAATGCCACCGTCAGCCGGTTGGCTGACAGCGGATGGTTGCCAGGGGGAGGCAATGACCTTAACTCCCGGGGTCAGACGGTCGATCCCTTCGATCACCACCTGTTGCCCGGCACTGAGCCCGGACGCGATGCGGTACTGGCTATTCACCAGTTCAGCGGTGTTGACCGGAACCAGCTGTGCCTGCCCCTGGCCATCCACCACCCACACGCTGCTCTGACCCGATGTGCGAACTACCGCCTGCTGGGGCATGGTCAGGGCGTTGGCATAGCGGGCACGGGAGATGCGCGCCTGCACATAGAGGCCGGGCAACAGCCGCCTCTCGGGATTGTCCACCAGCACCCGCAGCAGCACGTCGCCGGTTCCGGCATCGACCTCGATGCCGGAGAAGAGGATGCGCCCCTGCATCCCCAGCGGCCTGCCATTGCTACCGAGGATCTCCACCGCCAGTTCCGGTGCCGTTGAGCCAGCCTGCTGGCGCAGGGATTCCAGCACCGAGGCCGGTTGACGCACATCGACGTAGACCTGATCGATCTGCTGTATTCGGGCCATGGGTGTGGCATCGGTGGGCGACACCAGGGCCCCTTCACTCACCAGCGCCTGATCGATTCGCCCGGCGATGGGGGCCTCCACGCTGGCAAATTGCAGGTTCAGCTGGTGCCGGGCCAGGGTCGCCCTGGCCTGGGCCACATCGGCGGCCGCCTGATCCCGCTGGGAGACTGCATCGTCATAGGTCTGGCGGCTGATGGCGTCGGTGCGCAGCAGCGGCTTCAGGCGGTCAATCTGGATGCGGGCGCGGGCCAGCACGGCCTCGGCCCGTTGCGATGCGGCGGCGGCGCTGTCGACATCGGCCTTGAAGGGGGCCGGGTTTATCTGGAACAGCACGGTGTTTGCGCTGATCTCGGCGCCCTGCTCGAACAGGCGGCGCTGCACGATGCCGCTGATCTGGGCGCGAATGTCGGCGCTGCGCAGTGCCGCCACCCGGGCGGGCAGATCCTCGCTGATGACAAGCTCCCGACCAGTCAGAGTCAGCACCGACACCTGAGGCAGGGCGGGTGCCTCCTGCTCTTGCGGCGCGGCATCGCAACCCGCCAACCCGAATGCGGCAATGACGGCGAGCAGGGCGCCCGCATACCGCTGTTTGACAAACATCATCCACTCACCTCGTTAAACCGTCTCTCCGGTGTGATGTGACCGGAGAGTGCATCGAGCGGCCATTATGGCGAGGGGCTATTGCGAATGATTCGAGGCTTTGTGGAGAATCCATGGAGGCGATGATAAAGTTCAACGCCACCTTTTTTCGAGTCCGACTATGTCCCATCTCAATGCTTCCGCCAGCCCGGCGGGCCAGTCACTGGTACTGATTGCAGAGGATGAAGCCGAGATCGCCGACATCCTCGCCGCTTACCTGCAACGTCATGGCTTGCGCTCCCTGCACGCCGCCGATGGCCGTGAAGCGCTGGCCATGCATCAGGCATTCAAACCCGATCTCCTGCTGCTGGATGTGCAGATGCCGCAACTGGATGGCTGGCAGGTGCTCAGCGAGATCCGGGCGCGTGGCGACACGCCTGTGATCATGTTGACCGCCCTCGATCAGGATCTCGACAAGCTGATGGGGCTGCACATGGGGGCGGATGACTATGTGGTCAAACCCTTCAATCCGGCCGAAGTGGTGGCGCGAGTGCAGGCCGTGCTCCGGCGCACCCAGGCCGAAAAGCCTGCCACGGCGAACGTGTTGCGGGTCGGTCAGTTTCAGATCGATCTGGAGAGCCACGAGGCCAGCATTTTCCGCGATGGCCAGCAGCAGGTGCTGGAGCTGACCCTGACCGAGTTCAAGTTGCTCGCCTCTTTGATGCGGGCGCCGAAACGGGTGTTCAGCCGCGCCGAACTGCTGACTCACTGTCTGCCGGAGGGGGATACCCAGGAGCGCACTGTGGATAGCCACATCAGCAAGTTGCGCAAAAAACTGGAGACACACGGCATTCAGGGGGGCCCCGCCAGTGTCTGGGGGGTTGGCTATCGCTTCGGGGGCGATGCATGAAATCGGCGCCCGGCCTTCGCAGGCAGATCATCCGCTCTCTGGGCTTGATGACGCTTGGTATCATCTCCCTCGCTGTGATCGGCACCTATGTGTTTTATGGCATCGCCGTGGCGTTTGTGTCGGGCAGCATCTCCGAGACCTGGGTGCCCTCCAGAGTCGAGATGTTATGGATCGGCTCCACCATTCTCATTGCATTGGGGATGGCGCTGTACGTGGCGGTTCGCCTCTCTCGCCGTATCCTGACTCCCCTCAACTCGGTGGCAACCAGCCTGCGCGCGGTGGCTGAGGGCAAACTCGATGCCCGCGTGCCGGAGGATGAGCAGGCGATCGGGGAGACGGCGCAACTGGTGCGCGACTTCAACGCCATGGCCGAGCGGCTGCAGAGCATGACCCGCGAGCGGGAGTTCTGGAATGCCGCAATTGCCCACGAGTTGCGCACTCCGGTGACCATTTTGCGCGGCCGTTTGCAGGGGCTGGCCGAAGGGGTATTTCCTCCCAGCAGCGAACTCTTCGAGGGGTTGCTGCGTCAGGTGGAGGGGCTCAATCACCTGATCGAGGATTTGCGGGTATTGAGCCTCAACGACAGCGGCCATCTGGAGTTGCAGCGTACCGAGGTCAGGTTGGCCGACGAGCTTGCCGTGGTGCTTGAGGCGTTTGCCAGCCCTCTGGCGGCGAGCGGGTTTGTGTTGCAGCGGGAGCTGGATAGCGAACTTCATGTTTGCTGCGATCTGTTTCGTATCCGTCAGGCTCTGATGGCGCTGTTGGAAAATGCCCAGAAGCACGCGCAGCCGGGCCTGCTGACCGTGCGACTGCATCGCTCGGAGAGAGTGTGCGTCCTGAGTGTGGAAGATGAGGGACCTGGCATTAGCGAGGAGGTCGCCGCCTGTATCTTCGATGCGTTTCGTCGCGGAGATCCGTCACGCTCGCGCAAGAGCGGCGGTAGCGGACTTGGGCTCGCCGTGGTCAAGGCGATTGCCGAGGCCCACGGCGGCAGCGCGGTTTGCCAATCTACCGGACGGGGAGGGAGCCGATTCGTGCTCTCCTGGCCCATCTCGGCCATGTCCGGTTGCCCTGAAACCTAGTCTGCGGGCGGCAGGTTATAGTGAAGCTATACAGCTGCCAGCACAGGGGCGTTCGACAAGCGACTGTCATAAGGGTTTTCACCGCTTGTGCCGGGTGAGCAGGAGGGATTGGGACATGGCTCATTTGGCGCGAAATCATGATTTTTTGCCGCTAAAAATTGAAACCGTTTTCAGAAATCCTTTTCAACTGTGATCCGCTTCAAAGCTTTTTCGGGCGCCAACCTCTAGCATTGGCTCCACGAATTAGGGGCTAGCGCTCCCGATTTTCCCGCTGTGGGAGGTAACCGGATGATCCGGCTATTTCCTTCGTTACTTTCGACGGTCATCATGGATGGCCGTTTTTTTTTGAGTTATTTCACGGTAAAGGGTCGAGCCGCTGGCGCTTTACCGTTAAAATTCCGCTTTTGCACTTGCCCGTGAGTCTTGATGTCTGCGTCCACCCTCTCTTCGGATAGTTATGCCCTGCTCGCCACCCTGCAATTGCAGCGCGTTGCCAGTACCCGTTTGCTGCAAGAACAACTGGCGATAGGCCATGCCCTGATCGATAAACTGACCCGACTGCAGGATGCGGGGCTGGTCAGATTGCGCGGGGAGCAGCAGTGGAGCCTGACCGCCGAGGGGACGCTGGCGCTGATCCTGGGGGTGCGTGCCGGTCTCTGCCCGGCGCCGGACTGGAGTCGGGTGCCCTCATTGACCGGGCAGGATCTTACCCATGCGGTGGTGCGCGAGCTCTGCCGCGGCAAGGCGGGAGAGATCCCCACCTATTTCTCGGCCAGCGATCTGCTCACCCTGCTCGATACCCCGGACGCTCACCAGTTGCTGGCGGGCTCCAGCCCCGCCTGGCAGCAAATGTTGCTGGAGCACTTCTCGCTGCAACTCTTGCTCGATGCCCCCTATGAAGAGCGCTGGCCGCTGGCCAATGCGCTGGTGCGCTGTGCCCCCGAGGTGCAGGCTCGGGCCAAAGCGTTCGAGGCGGAGTGGCGCTGGCTCTGCGGGGATGGCGAGAGCACATCGCCAACCGGCGAGGACAAGGATGCCGCCCCCGGCTGGCCAGCCCTGCAGGCGTTGGCCCAGCAGAGCCAGAGCGGCCCGCTTGGCGAGCGACTGCTCACCGCGCTGGGCCAGTGGCAGGCAACCGATGAGGGCGAGGCGGGCCAATGGCCCCGTTCATTCAGCGCCCTGCTCTGGCTTGGCTGGTTGCAGCAGGCCGATCCCGTCATCGCCAGCGAACAGCGCAAGAAGTGGCAGCGCAGCCTGACTGGTCAGTTCCCCCTGCTTGCCGACTTGCTCAGCCAGTGGGCGGGCGATCGCTACGGTCAGGCGGTCGGCCTGTTCGATACCCTGCAACTGCCGGTGGAGGAGCTCCACTGGGGCTATCTCTGGCTCGATCTCTGTGCGCTGGCCCGTCACGGAGCCCAGAGCCCGCAGGTGGCCATGTTGCACAAGTGGGATCTCTCCCATCTGCTCGATGCCGAACCCCATCATCGCCTGATGGCCTTTTGTCAGGATCTGCTGCGCATCTTGTTGGGCGAGGCGGCCAAAGGGGCGCCCCTGTGCCAACTGCGCGGCAGTGAGGAGAGTGCGCAAGAGGGCAGTGACGAGCAGGATGATGACGGGGACGAGGACAAAACCGCGGCCTCTGCCAGCTGGCTCAACTGGTTGCAGGGACTGGGACGCTCCAGTGGCGTACGCAAGCCGCAGGAGCGGTTGGTGTGGCTGCTCCATGCCGATGGTCCCGAGCTGGAGTGCAAGATCCAGAAGCTGAGTACCAAGGGGGAGTGGACCGCCGGTCGCCGGGTCGATCCGGCCCTGCTCTCTACCCAGTATGCAGCCATGCTCGATGAGCACGACTGGGCACTGGTTCGCACCCTGCCACGGGTGATGGGACGACTGCCGCGGGATGTCTGGGCGCCGCTGGCCGATCACCCCCGCTTGTTCAACGCCAAGGGGCAGAAGCTGCAACTGGCCATCAGTGCCCCCCTGCTGCAGGTGGTGGCTACCGAACAGGGGATGAGCGCGCAGCTCTGCCCCGATGCGGCCGCCCGCGGGGCCCATATCATGCCGCTGGCGCAGGACCTGTGGCAGCTGATCCTCACCCCGCAGCCGCTGCTCGACCGCTTGCCAGCGCTCGAATCCATCCCGCTGCTGCCCGCCGAGGGGCTGGCCGAGCTGCAACGCACCCTGGACGCCATTCCCGAGCTGCCCTGGCACAGTCAGGTTGCGGGGCTTAGCGGCAACGCCGAATTGGCTCCCTGGCCGGGCATTCCTTCGGTGCAACTGGATTGGCAGGATGGTCAGCTGGCGGTCAAGCTGGTGACCCGCTTTGAGGAACTGCCGCCCCAGCCCCTTGGCAAGGGGGAGGCGATCGTGCGGCAGGGGATCAAGGCGTATCACTACTGGCAGCGGGATCTCGGGGCCGAGAAGCTGCAGGCCCAGTTGCTGCGCAATCAATTGCCCATCGGCCTGCCCGGCAGCGAGTGGCTGCTGCAGGGGGAACAGGCGCTGGCGCTGGTCAATGCCCTGCCCGAGCTAGTGGATGCCGGTGTGGTCATTCACTGGCATCAGGACAGCGCTCGCCTCAAGAGCCTCGATGAAGCGGCTCTGAGCCTGCGCATCGAGCGGCGGCAGGACTGGTTCCAGGTCGAAGGGGCGCTGGCCCTCGATGAGCACCAGATCCTCGATCTGCGCCTTATTCTGCGCCAGATGACCCCGGGGCAGCGCACCGTTCAGCTCGACGAGAAGACCAGCCTGATGCTGAGCGACAAGCTGGTGGAGCGGCTCACCATGCTGGGGGCCATGCTCGATGAAGAGCAGCGCATCAACAACAAGCTGGCCTATCCGCTCACTCGTCTGCTCTCGGTCATTACCACCGAAGGGGATGCGGCGTGGCAATCCCTGCAGCAGGAGTGGCAGCAGGAGGTCGATTGCCCGGACGAGCTGCTTACCTCCCTGCGGGACTATCAGAAAGAGGGGGTGCGCTGGATGGCGACCCTGTCCCATCACGGTTTTGGTGCCTGTCTGGCCGATGACATGGGTCTGGGCAAGACGCTGCAGGCGCTTATCGTGCTGCGGATGCGCCAGCACCTTGGCCCTGCGCTGGTGGTGGTGCCCAAGTCAGTGGTCACCAACTGGCAGGAGGAGGTGGCCCGTTTCGCCCCCGAGCTTGATGTGGTGGTGTTCGAGAATCCGGCCGAGCGGGAGGGGATTATTCGCGAGGCCAAGGCCGGTCAGGTGATCCTCATCAACTACGGCATGCTCGGCAGTCTGGCGGAGGCGCTCAAGTCCCGCCGCTGGTCCTCCATGGTGCTTGATGAGGCGCAGCAGATCAAAAACGCTGGCACCCAGCGCGCCAAGCTGTTGTTCCAGCTCGACGGCGATTTTCGCCTCGCCCTCTCCGGCACCCCCATCGAGAACCATCTGGGGGAGCTGTGGAGCCTCTTCACCTTTATCAACCCGGGGCTGCTCGGCAGCCTTGGCGAGTTCAAGCGTCGCTTTGGCAAGGCGGTCAAGGATCCCCAGCACATGGCGCTGCTGCGGGCGGTGATCAGCCCCTTTATCCTGCGCCGTCTCAAGCAGCAGGTGCTGACCGAGCTGCCGGACAAGACCGAGATCATCCACCACATCAGCCTCTCCCCCGAGGAGCGTCAGCTCTACGAGGCGACCCGGCGGGAAGTGGTGCAGCAGGTGCAAAGTGCCGATGGGCGCGCCCTGATGCACGTGTTGAGCGGGTTAACCCGACTGCGCCGGCTCTGCTGTTCGCCGGAACTGGTGATGCCCGAGTGGTCGCAAACCAGCAGCAAGCTGGACGAGGCGATGGCCCTGCTGGAAGAGGCTATTGACGGTGGTCATCGGGTGCTGGTGTTCAGCCAGTTTGTCGATCTGCTGAGCCTGCTGCGAGCCCGCATCGAGCAGAAATCCTGGGATTACTGCTATCTGGATGGGGGCTGCTCCGCCAAGTCCCGTCAGGACTCCATCCTGCGTTTTCGCCATGAGGAGGTGCCGCTGTTCCTCATCAGCCTCAAGGCAGGGGGGACCGGCCTCAACCTCACCCAGGCCGATACCGTGCTACACCTCGATCCCTGGTGGAACCCGGCGGTGGAAGATCAGGCGAGCGATCGGGCGCACCGGATGGGCCAGACCCAGCCGGTGACCGTGTACCGGCTGGTGTGCGAGCAGACGGTGGAGGAGAAGATCGTCGCCCTGCACGACGAGAAGCGGGCGCTGGCCGATGGCCTGCTGAGCGGCCAGTCCGAGGTGCGCGGGCTGGATGTGGAGAGCCTGCGGGCCCTGCTGATGGGCTGATTGGCGACGCCGCCTTACATACCGTCTATCGATACAGAAAAGGGGAGAACATCCAGAGATGTTCTCCCTTTTCTCGTTTGGGACGCAGATGCGGAATACTCGTTTATGGCGGCAAGGCGGCGCAGTTATCCCTGAACCAGCTATCCCTGATCCAGTCACCCCTGATAGAGATAGAGGTGCAGCCGCTCGATGATGGGCTCGCCGCCAATCTTGCGATCTCGCCGAGCCTGTCGGCTCTTGGGGGGATAGTTGCCCAGATGGGTGACCGCGGGCGGGGTATCCGAGCAGAGCAGCAGAGGCAGGCTCGCCTTGATCTGCTGCTTGCGCGGGGTGCGCTCCAGCCAGAGCAGGTTGATCATCGGGTGGGTCTTGACCGGGCGACGGATCCGCAGCTCGGCATCGGCCGGCAGGCGGCGAATGTCGTACACCTCCTGATCCACCATCTTGCTCCACTCCTCGTTGTTGGAGAGGGCCGGTATATAGCGGCGGCTGCGCTCCAGCATCTCAAGCACCTGCTCGCGACTTAGGCGATTGATGGTCTGCTTGTCAGCCCAGGTAAAGCCAAGGGATTGCAGCTCCCCTGCCAACAGGGTCAGTTTGCGGTAGACCTGCAAGGTGATCACTCCGGGCAGGGCGGTATGTACCAGCTCGAACTTCTCGTCCCGTCCCCCCGCCTGCTGCACCAGCGCCTTGAAATCGAGCTTGTGCTGGTTGATCTCCTCAACCAGCGGTTGGATCAACGGAGCGGCGGCGGCAGGAAAGCGCAACCAGCCGGGCAACCGGTGAGTCGCCTTGGTGGAGCAGCCGGGGCGGGCGCTGTGATCCCGATAGGCGGCGAGGGTGGCCGCCAGCGCGGCTTCACCGTTGAGATAGCCCACCTCAATTTGCTCGATCGGGTCGTGCTCTTCCCCCTGTGCAACCGGGGGGAGAGGATAGACATGGGCCTCCTGCAGGTCGAGCTGGCAAAGCAGATCGGCCAGCTGGTTGAGAGAGGCTTCAATGGCGGCCATCTTTTGACGCAGGGCGGCGGTCGGGGTAAAGGTATCCATCGATGATCCTGTGGTCTGACCCGCTGTTGACGACATCAGGTATGACATCGCTGCGGGGAGCAAAACTACTGTATAAATAAACATACCAGCATGCGATTGGAGTGCCAAGAGGCACTTTGAGGAGGGGGCAATGTGCGCCTCTGAATGGGGATGTGGTGATGGTTTTATTTATGTTTCAGGGTGTTAAATAAAGATCACCACAAGATCATTAAATTAACAATGATGTGTAACTCCGCTGTTGTCAGCTGTTCACACCTTGTCCACCCCTGCATATGTAAAGCAGTAAAATGCATATATAGATGGGTGCCATGCAGCACAATATGCTGTGCGACTCTGCTGGCCAACCGTTAAAATAATTATTTGTTTAAAATCAAAGCGTTAAAATTAAATCCTGCCGTTTTTAGACATTAGATTTACTAATGTAACGTATCAAAATTCGTCAATTGAGTCGGTCTGACTCCCTGACTAAGCTTTGCGCATCAAATAAAGCCCAGTGCGTAAACAAATATTCAGAGGAGCCACATCATGGCCAACATGACTTATACCGAAACCGGTTACCAGCATTCCAGCCAATTGAATCTGGTTGCTCGCGTTAAAATGACCGTTCTGACCTGGCTGGAGCGCAGCCGTAGCCGTCGTCAGCTCTCCGAGCTGCCCGAGTACCTGCTCAAAGACATCGGCCTGAACGAAGCTGACCGTTATCAAGAGACCACCAAGCCGTTCTGGCGTGGTTGATCAACCGGGCATGGATGCCTTGTTTTTCTGCTGAGTCGTTTGCTGCTCTGCCCCTGTGGCGCACGGCCGCCAAGTCTGTCATTGTCTGTTTTATATCCCCCGTTTTCCCCCCGTTATTTATTGATCCTTTTTCCTATCCTCTTTATTCCACATCGCTACCGTCATTGCTGTCATCGTTCGATTGTTATCACACTTGTATCGTTAATGTTTGAATTTGTTTAAAAAACGATTTTAAGCCGCGATGCCTTGCGTATAATCCGGCCATAGTATTCCAGCGCAAGAGGGTGAGACGGATGATTCCCCAGCACGATTTTTTGGCCTTGACCCGCAGCCATGAGTGGCAGCTTGAGCCCTTTGAATTTGCCCTGTCCGATGGTGCGCGGGTCAGCGTCTGGGATACCGGCGTGCTCTGTCTGGAGCCTGCCAGTGGCGCGGGCGGCCAGCCGGGAGGGCGCAAGGATATCGTCCTCTCCTGCGGAATCCACGGCAACGAGACTGCCCCCATCGAGATCTGCAACCAGCTGCTGAGCCGTCTGCTCTCAGGCGAGCTGAGCGCCCGTCATCGGGTGCTGTTCCTGTTTGGCAATCCGGCGGCGATGAATCTGGGATTGCGGGAGGTGGAGGAGAACATGAACCGGCTCTTCTCCGGAGCCCACAGCAAGGGGGAGGGGCTCTGCAATCGGGAGCGGATCCGCGCCATGCGCCTCGAGCAGTATGTGAGCCGCTTCTTTGCCAATCCGGCTCGTCCCCGTTACCACTACGACCTGCACACCGCCATTCGCGGTTCGCGCCACGAGAAGTTTGCCGTCTACCCCTTTCCCCATGAGCGGCCCCACTGCCGCGAGCAGGTGCAGTTCCTCGGCGCCTGCGGGGTGCGCACCATTCTGCTCTCCGCCAGCCCGACCACGACCTTCAGCTACTACAGCTCACGCCAGCATGGGGCCCATGCCTTCACGGTGGAGCTGGGCAAGGTGCGCCCGTTTGGCGAGAACGATATGACCCGCTTTATCGAAACCCGCCAAGCGCTGCAGGAGCTGGTCACTCAGGATGAAGTGGCACTGGAGCCGTGGCGGGCGGATGATTTCACCCTGTTTGCCATCGATCGGGTGATCACCAAAAAATCGGAGCAGTTTCGCTTTCTATTCGCCAGCGATGTGGACAACTTCACCGAATTCCCCCAAGGGTTCGTGCTGGCCGAGGATGGCGAGCTTCGCTACACGGTCGAGAAGCCGCGTGAGGCGGTGGTCTTCCCCAATGCCAATGTGGCGATCGGTCAGCGCACCGTGCTGATGGTGGTGCCGACAAAGCTCTGGGAATAGCGGTGATAGTTTTGCCTGCAGAGCGGTGATGCATCCGCAGGTGGCGCCAAGCCATTGTTTTAGTCTGCGGCTCAGACACAGCAGCGGTTAGCCGCAGTAATAAAAACGGGGCCAGTCA
The DNA here is from genome assembly GCF_003061465.1 of Aeromonas sp. HMWF017. Lineage (NCBI taxonomy): Bacteria > Pseudomonadati > Pseudomonadota > Gammaproteobacteria > Aeromonadales > Aeromonadaceae > Aeromonas > Aeromonas sp. HMWF017. The sequence continues at coordinate 17,916 of NZ_QAJD01000131.1, read as the reverse complement.
GATGACTGGCCCCGTTTTTTATCGGGTTCAAGTGGTGTGGCTTAGCTGTTGTTCTTCACAAACAGGGTCAGCTCCTGGCCGGGCTTGAGGTAATCCCCTTTATCTAGCTGATTCCAGCGCATCACATCGTTGATGGCCACCTGGAAGCGAGCTGCGATGGAGGAGATGGAGTCGCCACGGCGAACCTGATACACCATCGATTTGTCGCTCTTCTTCCCTTGCTTGGGATAGACCACCAGCTTCATGCCTGGCTTGAGCGCCGATTTGGCATTCAGACCATTCCACCTGGCGAGCTCTTCGTGGGAGACGCCGTGGGCCTGGCTGATGCTCCACAGGTTGTCACCCGAGCGCACCTTGTAACTGACCTTGGCCTTCTGGCTGCTGCCACGGCTTGCCAACTGCTGCGGTTTGCTGGCGGAGCTGGCCTTGCTGCTGACCTGACCGTGGGTCGGGATCACCAGTTGCTGACCACGACGCAGGTTGTTGCTGCGCAGATTGTTGGCCAGCTTCAGCTCGTTCACGCTGACGCCATGATTCTGGGCGATGCGCGACAGGGTATCGCCACTGGTGACCTGATAGGAGCGGGTACGAATACGCTCGCTCTTGGGCAGATCGGCCAGTGCCAGCTCCAGGGTATCGGCATACTCTACTGGTACCAGCAGGCGGTAAGGGCCACGGGGCGACATCACACCACGGCTCAGGGCCGGATTGACCTCCTTGAGCTGTGAGGTGCGCAGACCTGCCAGTTGGGCGGCCACATTCAGATCGATCTGGCTGCCGGTCTCCACCACTCGCAGCTTCGGCTCGTTGGCGAGCACCGGCAACTTGATATTGTACTTGTCAGCATTGCTGATCATGTCAGCCATGGCGAGGATCTTGGGCACATACATCCGGGTTTCGCGGGGCAGATCGAGCGACCAGTAGTCGGTCGGTTTGCCTGCGCGCTGGTTACGCTGGATGGCGTTGCGAACCCGTCCTTCCCCGGCATTGTAGGCGGCTAGCGTCTGCAGCCAATCACCGTCAAAGAAGCGGTTCAGGTATTCCAGATAGTCGAGCGCCGCATTGGTGGAGGCCAGCACATCGCGCCGTCCGTCATACCAGTTGTCGTGGCGCAGACCGAAGTTTCTGCCTGTCGCTGGCACAAACTGCCACAGACCGACGGCATTGCTGCGGGATCGGGCATGGGGATCAAACATGCTCTCGATCATCGGGACAGTAATAAGCTCCATTGGCAGCTCACGCCGTTCAATCTCCTCTACCATCAGATAGAGGTAGGGTTCAGCCCGGCTGGCAATGGTCGCCAGATGCTTATCATTGCGCAACAGCCACTCACGTTGCTGGCGGATGCGCGGGTTGTCCGGAGTTTCCAGTTGCATATCATCGCTGATACGCACCCACAGATTGTCCGTATCTTCCATTTCGTCCAGCTGTTCATCGCCAAACAGGAAATGGGAAGAGTGTTTTTTATGCGCTTTTTTCTTGACCTGGGGGGACTTGATCGGCTCGATTGCCGTTAGCGCCCGGTCATCCTGATGGCTCAGGTTTTGGCAGCCGCTGAGCAACAGCGCTGCCAATAAGGCCGTTCGTACCTTCATCTCGTTCCGGTCATTTTTAGGAAAAACAGCTCGCATCATAAGGGGCAATGGCCCCCTGATCAAGGTTTGTTCAAAAAACGTCCTTCCACTGACGCAGGATGGTGAAGGTATCTACCGGATTTTCCACGCATTTTAGCCCATGCTTTTCAGCAGAAAATTTCACTGAATCCTGTTCGCAGCGCAGAAAAATGTTGAAAGTGCGTTCGTCACCCAGCCGGGTTGGCAGGCTTGGCAGCCCTTGTTGCCGCAGTTTGCTGATCAGCCCGATCTGGCGGCGGATCGCCGGGTTGTCCGGCTCGACCGCATAGGCAAAACGTAGGTTGGAGAGGGTGTACTCGTGGGCACAATAAATGAGTGTCTCATCGGGCAGGGCGGCGAGTCGTTGCAGCGAGTGGTACATCTGCTCCGGCGTCCCTTCAAAGAGGCGGCCACAACCGGCCGAGAAGAGGGTATCGCCACAAAACAGCATGCCGTTGCCGTGGTAGGCGATGTGGCCGCGAGTGTGCCCGGGCACATGGATCACCTCGAGGGCGAGGCCGTGCCAGTTGATCTGATCGCCATCTTCCAGCCACTGACCGTGGTGATCCGGCATCGGGTCAAGTTTGGGGCCATAGAGCCGGGCGTGGGGGAAGTGGGCAAGCAGGTCGGTGACGCCCCCGACATGGTCGTGATGGTGATGGGTCAGCAGGATGGCATCGAGCACCAGCCCCAATGCCTCGAGCCGCTCCAGCACGGGTGCGGCATCGCCCGGATCGACCACCAGACAGTGATTTTCGTGGCGGATCAACCAGATGTAGTTGTCATTAAAGGCTGGAACTGTGATCACTGGATACATGAGTCTGCTTCTCTTTAGGGAGGGTATCTTATATAACAGGATGGCGTTCGAAACCCCGAGTTGAGCCCTATTATGCAGGTGGCACGTACCGAACAACAAATCGAGATCCCGACCAGCTGGTCTGCATTGCCTATGGGGGACTGGGTGGCGGCCGAGATCCAGGAGCGGCTCGACAACTGGTGTCCCAATCTGTTTGGGTATCATCTGCTGAAAATTGGCGCTCTGAGCGCCGAACTCTCCTGCAAACGCTCCTCCATTCGTCACCAGATCGGTGTCGCCCCCGGCGGGCGGCTGCTCGACATGTATGGCGATCCCCTCGATCTGCCGGTGCGGACCGGCAGCGTCGATGCCTGCCTGCTGGCCCACTGCCTCGATTTCTCTGCCGATCCTCATCAGGTGTTGCGCGAAGCCGAAAGGGTGCTGACCGACGATGGCTGGCTGATCATCAGTGGTTATAACCCCATGAGTCTGGTCGGGATCGGTCACTGTGTGCCGTTCTTGCGGCGCAGAATGCCCTGGTCGGCACGGATGTTCACCCCGGGGCGGGTGACGGACTGGCTGCATCTGCTGGGATGCGAGGTGATGTTCGACGAGCGTTTCGGTTACTCGTTTATGGGGAAACAGAGCTGGCACAGTTGGTGGCGGGAGAGTATCGGGCGGGATTATTGCAGGGCATTTGCATCGGTATACGTGATTGCGGCCCGTAAACGGCGCTTTCCACTGATCCCGGTGCGGCGGCGCTGGCAACTGCCAAAGTCCCTCGCCACACCGGGAATGGCCCGTCAGGGCTGGTAGCCGGTATCCTCGGCCAGATCCTTGCCGCAGGCGGCCTCTCTGGCCAGCTCGTCGCACCGTTCGTTCTCCGGGTGGCCGGAGTGACCCTTCACCCAGAGCCACTCAATCTGGTGGCGACCCACTTCCGCATCCAGCTCCTTCCAGAGATCGACGTTTTTGACCGGTTGCCGGTTGGCGGTCATCCACCCTTTCTTCTTCCAGCCGATGATCCACTGGGTGATCCCCTGGCGGACATACTGGCTGTCGGTAGTGAGGCGCACCTTGCACGGTTCGTTGAGGGTACGCAGCCCCATGATGGCGGCCATCAGCTCCATCCGGTTATTGGTGGTCAACTTGAATCCGGCGGAAATCTCTTTGCGGTGCTTGCCGTAGACCATCACGGCCCCGTAACCACCCGGGCCCGGATTGCCGAGGCAGGAGCCGTCGGTATAGACATCAATCTGTTTTAACATGAGCAATCAATCTGTTTTAACATGAGGCTTGGGGTAAACTAGCGAGTAAGTAAAGCCGAAGTTTGACATAGATTGGATCATGAACACACCCCAACTGAATCGCCAGATCATTCTGGATACTGAAACCACAGGTATGAATACGGCGGGCGGCCCTGTCTATCTGGGGCACCGCATTATCGAAATCGGCTGTGTGGAGGTGATCAACCGCAAGCTGACCGGTAACCACTATCACGTCTATATCAAGCCTGATCGTCTGGTCGACCCGGAAGCGATCCAGGTGCATGGTATTACCGACGAGTTCCTGCGTGACAAACCGTCGTTCAGCCAGATTGCCGACGAATTCCTCGAGTTCATCCGCGGCGCCGAATTGATCGCTCACAACGCACCGTTTGACGTGAGCTTCATGGACTACGAGTTCAGCAAGCTCGGACTCAACTTCAAGACGGCGGATATCTGCACCATCACAGATACCCTGGCGATGGCGCGGGATCTCTTCCCCGGCAAGCGCAACAACCTGGATGTGCTGTGCGATCGTTACGGTATCGACAACTCCCACCGTACCCTGCACGGGGCTCTGCTCGATGCGGAGATCCTGGCGGACGTCTACCTGCTGATGACCGGCGGCCAGACCAAACTCAATCTGGCCACCGAAAGCAACGAAAACGAAAGCAATCAGGACACCAGTATTCGCCGGTTAGAGAGCAACCGACCCGCCCTCAAGGTGGTGCGTGCCAGCGCCGAGGTTCAGGCCCTGCACGAGGCGAGACTGGATCTGGTAAATAAGAAAGGAGGAAGTTGTCTGTGGCGGCAATGAGCAAGTGGTGTGCCGGTCTGCTGCTATTGCTCTCGCTGGGGGCGACGGCGACCGAGGTATTTGCCCCTTCCGATATTCCGCTGCTGGATAACCGCTTTCGCATCGATTACGGCGTGAAGGAGATCACCTTCATCATCAAGCGCAAGCCGGGCACCCCGTCCGTGATCCTGGTTCGCCCCGATGGCAGCAAGCTTTACGTGGGCAAGGTCAAACCTGCCGATGTGGGTTGGCTGGCGTTGCCGGAGCATGATCTCATTACCCTGCGCAATCCCATGCCGGGCCCCTGGCAGGCGATTGGCGAGGTGGATCCCGACAACCGGGTGCGCATTCTCTCCGATATCCGGCTCGATATCGCCGCCCTGCCGATGCAGCTCTATCAGGGGGAGGTGGTCAAGCTCAAGGCGTGGTTGCTGATCAATGGTCAGCCGCCGAAAGATAAATACTATCTCTCTGACCTTGGCATGACCGTCAAGCTGCAATCGTTCAGCGATGCCGATAAGAAAGAGGTCGTGCTGGATCAAGTACTTGGCCACTATCGCGATGATGGCAAGGGGCTCGACGAAGTGCCGGGCGATGGCATTATGACGGCGGAGGTGACGCTGCAGGATATTCCCGGTGGCAAGTACCGCGCCATGTTCAGCACGGGCAATCAGGTGTTTGTCCGTGCCCGTTATCAGGATGTGCTGCTTTACCCCTATCCGTTCAGCTATAACTTGTCGCCGCCTTCGGATGAGCTGGGTGCCAAGCTCTCACTGCTAATCGACCGTGATGAGCTGGATCCCGCTTCCGTGGTTGTCAAGGGGAGTGTGACCAGCAATGTGGGCGGCCTCTACGAGTTCAGCGAGACCGCCAGCGATCCCAAGCTTGATATCGATCTCTCCAACATCAAGGAGGTCGGTCAGCATGAGGTGAAAGCAACCCTCTATGGCACCACTCGCCTCGGCCGTGAGCTGAAAATCGAGTTGCCGGTGAAAACCTTCAATGTCTTCCCGCCACCGCCGCCTCCTGTAGAGGTGGTGTCGGCCGCCGCACCGGCCTCCAGTGCCGAGGCGACCCATGAAGCTCCTGCAGAGGAGGAAATGGGCTGGCTGATCTGGGCATTGGCGGGTGGTGGTGTGCTGCTTGCGGGATTGGGTGGGGTCGGGTTTGTAGTGATACAAAAACGGCGTGCCCTGAAGCGTGCTCTGGCCGCTGCGCAGGCCGAGAATCAGCAAGCCGGACAACCTGCCGCCAAGCTGGATCTCAATCTGCCAGAGCAGTAACCCTCGTACTGAAGTGGCGTGATGCCAGATATAGAAAACCGCCCTGATAAGCAGGGCGGTTTTTTTGAGTTCATAAACAGAACAAGCCGACTATCAGTGTTCGCCGATATAGACATCCTTGTTCTGCTCGCGGATCTCGAGGAACTTGTCCAGATTGGCCATCATCAGCTCGACCAGCTGGGGGTCGAAATGCTGCCCCTTCTCCTCTTCAATTAGGGCTAGCACCTTGTCCAGCGGCCACGCTTTCTTGTAGCAGCGATCCGAACCCAAGGCATCGAACACATCAGCCAGCGCCACAATCCGCCCCTCCAGCGGTATATCCGTCCCTTTCAGACCACGGGGATAGCCACTGCCATTCCATTTCTCATGGTGATTGCCAGCGATGGTGGCACCAATCTGAAACAGCGCCAGATCGCTACCGGAGAGCATATCCTGCCCGAGCTGGGCGTGGGTTTTCATGATCTCCCACTCTTCCGGTGTCAGCTTGCCCGGCTTGTGCAAGATGGCATCGGGAATACCCACCTTGCCAATGTCATGGAGCGGCGAGGCGCGTTTCACCAGTTCGCTCTGCTCTTCGCTCATGCCCATCAGGTGGCAGAACTGTTCGGTATAGAGTGCGACCCGTTTGACGTGCAGTCCTGACTCTTTGGAACGGGTTTCGACCAGTTCGCCGATGCGATAGATGATCTCCCGCTGGTTGTCGGCGATCACCTCATTGAGACGGATATTCTCCAGTGCCACTATGATGTTTTCGGTAAACAGGGTCAGCAGACTGGTATCGATCTGGCTGAGCTGGCGGGTTGTCTCGATGTGGAACAGCAGGTGGTGGCGCGGATTCTGGCAGTAGAGCACCATCTGGGTGGCGTTATAGACGTTGCAGCGCTTACTCATAGCCTGGCGCAGGATCTCCGGCGCTTCTGTGAGGAGCATGGCGGGATGGCCGGGGAGCAGGGGCTCCAATATTTGATCCTTCACCTCATAGGCGTATTGCTTGACGTCGTATATCTGGGTTTCCCCCAGATGGAGCAGGGCGCTGAGCTGCTCCTGGGCGCCTTCGACAAACTGGCGCAAGGCCCGTTTCTCAAAGATCCCCTTGGAGGCTTCGATAACTTTTTCCAGCCCCTGGCGGTTACTCTCCAGGGTGCGGATATCCCGATAGGATCGCAGGCTGGCCCGCAGCAGGGTGCGCAGCTTCTGGGAGGTGAGCTCGGTTTTATCCTTGTAGTCGTTGATGTCGTAGTTGGTGACCACGTCATCTTCCGGCGCCTGGCCGGGTTGGCCGGTACGCAACACGATGCGTACCATCTTGTTTTGCAGATCTTCACGGACGTATTTGACGACATCGAGGCCGGCGTGGTCGACCTCCATCACCACGTCCAGCAGCAACAGGGCAACGTCCGAGGTAGTGGCCAGCAACTCTTTGGCCTGCGCCGCGGAATAGGCATGCAGAAAATCGATGGGGCGATTGTCAAACTCGAATTTGTTCAAGGTGATTTTGGTGATGCGATGCACTTCAGGCTCATCGTCAACAATCATCACCTTCCAGCCCGCTTGCTGTGCGTCGGGGAGGGAGAGATCGTCATCATCAATAATCAGGATCTGGTCATCCATCATACAATCCTGTTTGGCATCCTGTGCTTACATTAACTGCTTCACTAAGGATAGGAAACTTATTGGGAAATAAAATTTGATCTCGAAAAACTATGGTCGAAATAAGCAAATGGAACCCTTTGTAACTGTGGCTTTGTCCGGCTGCTTTCTTTGCCCAATCATGGAGCTAGCGTGCATAAAGCCTATGTCTGGATTGGGGTGTGGGCGCCAGTGGTTGGGGATGTTTGAATCCAGCTTGTAGCTATTAGACGAGAAGTAATCTTATTTGATAGTAATTCCTATTTGCGTGTAGCATGGGCGACACACTCAACGAGGAGCCCCATCGTGTCCCCATCTCTGCCTCCCAATCGTCCCCGTCTGCTGACTGTCAAAGCCATTACCCAGGTCACCCCCCATTTGCGTCGCATCACCTTTGGTAGCAGCGAACTGGCTGACTATCCCTTTACCTGCGGTGGAGCCCATATCAAGGTGATGCTGGCCCAGCCCCATCAGGTAGAGCCGGTGCTGCCTGCCATGACCCCGAGCGGCCCGCGCTGGAGTGACCCGGCTGACAAGCCGGTGATCCGCACCTACACCATCCGCGCGTTTCGCCGTGATGAGCAGGAAATTGATATCGACTTCGTGCTGCACGGTGACGGCGGGCCCGCCAGCGCCTTTGCTACCCATGCCAAGCCGGGAGAGAAGGTGATCCTCTCCGGGCCGGGTGGTCCCAACCCCATGCTGCAATCGGCCGATCACTACTGCTTGGTGGGGGATCTCACCGCCTTGCCCGCCATCATGGCGATGTGTGAGGTGATGCCTGCCGATGCCAGAGGGGAAATTGCGATTCTGGTGCCGGATCAGGCCGATGCTCAACCGTTGGCGCTACCGGTCGGGGTGCGCTGTCACTGGTTTGTCGGTGAGCCCGAGTCCAGTGGCCTGCTGGAGCATGTGATTGCTCTGCCGCTGGTGCGCGATGGTGGCTTCTTCTGGCTGGGTGGGGAAGAGGCGTTGGTGCTGCCGCTGCGCCGCCATTTTCGGTCTGTGCTCGAGGTGGATCGCCAGTCGCTCTACGCCGTGCCGTACTGGCGTCGGGGCAAGAGTGAAGAGGCCTATCACCAGACCCGTCACGATGTGATGGATAATTAAGCGGATGCGAAAGAATACCTGATTCACTCTTGCAAATAAAAATGATTTGCATTTAGTATTGCGCCGTCCCGATGTCAGTCGGTACGGCGCTTTTGTTATTGATGGCTGCGAGTGGCATAGCACAACGCAGGGCCTGCCGTAATGCACTGATGTTCGGGGTGATGGGGCATGGACGACTGTTCATGCCAATGAACTCCATCACTTTGCACCGGGTCTGGCGAGGTCAGACAGGGATGTCGGTGGTGTTGGCCTTGGTTGTTTTATGTGGAGTGTTGATGATGCGTACATCATCCCGACGATTTGCAGTGCATCCGCTGGTGTTGTCCCTTTTTGCCCTGCCAGTTCTGGCCCAAGGGACTGCGCCTGTCACCGCTCATGAAACTATGGTGGTGACGGCGAGTAAAACCCGGCACAGCGAGCTGACCGCCCCGGCCAGCGTCTCTGTGGTGACCCGGGCCGAGCTCGACAAGCTCAATGTCAATGATCTGACCGGCGCTCTGAAACAGTTGCCGGGGGTCAATATCAGCCCTGCGACCAGCTACGGCCGCAGCGAGATCAAGTTGCGCGGGCTGGAGGGGGATTACACCCTGTTGCTGGTCAATGGCCGGCGAATCAGCTCCCGCGATGCCCTAACCTCCGGTTATGGCAATGATTTCGATCTCTCCGCCATCCCGATGGCGGCCATCGAGCGTATCGAAGTGATCCGTGGCCCCATCTCCTCCCTCTACGGTGCCGATGCGCTGGGTGGGGTGGTCAATGTCATCTTGCGCCAACCCGGGGAGAAGACCGAAGCGGCGGCCACCTATACCTTCAGTGACCCCACCGACGGTCACGGAGGGGATATCAACAAGGCGAGTGCCTATGTGGGCGGGGCGCTGATCGACAACAAGCTGCTGGCCAACCTGGTGGTGGAAGGGAACCACAGGGATGCCTGGCAGAGCGAGCAGAGCATCAACCCCAAGGCCGATGCCATCGAGCAGCGTGAAAAGCTGGGGATCCTCTCCAACGTCAAATGGTTGATCGATGATCGTCAGGATCTGGATGTAGGGATGAACTACGCCAAAGACGATCGGGAGGCCCACTGGAACAACTACGGCCAGACGCCGCGCAATATCCAGCAGATGGAACGACTGGGACTCAACGCCACTCACGTCGGCCGTTGGGAGCAGTTCGACAGCCGGGTCGGCTATGCCTTCGAGCAGGTTGACCTGTTTGACGACTCCGAACTGATGACGGCGCTGAGCAAGACCAGCGGCGATGTGAGCCAGACCAACCACACCTTCGATGGCCAGCTGAGCGGTAATCTGGGCAGCCACCTGCTGACCAGCGGTGCCGAGTACCGCATCACCGAACTCAAGCATAACGTCAACCTCAAGGGGGGCGATGTCAGCGTCAACCAGAGCGCGCTCTATCTGCAGGATGAGTTTGGCTTTGGCGATCTGGCGTTGACACTGAGTGGCCGGGTCGATCACCACGAGACCTATGGCACCGAGTTGAGCCCCCGCGGTTATGCCCTCTACAGCCTGACTGACAACTGGGTGGTCAAGGGCGGGATTGGCAAGGCATTCAAGGCACCGACCATTGCCCAGTCCAACCCGGATTATGCGGTAGCTGCCTGTCGCGGTCGCTGCGCTGTGGTGGGCAACCCGGATCTGAAGCCGGAAACCGCCGTCAGCTACGAGCTGGGCACCGCCTATGATGGTTCGTTCTGGGGCGCCGGGGTTACCGTCTTCCACAACGATATCAAGGACAAGATCCAGAGCGAGGCATGGACCTCCACCTGGCGTCCGGCGGTGATGACCTATCAGAACGTCAGCAAGGCACGCATCAAGGGGGTGGAGCTGAGTGGCTGGTTTGATATCACCGATACCCTGACCCTTTCCAGCAACGTCACCCTGATCGACGGAGAGGACAAGACCAGCGGCAAGGATCTCTATCGGACGCCGGAGCATACCGCCAGCGCCAAGCTGGAGTGGCAGGTCATCGAGAGCCTGAGTACCCAGCTCGGCTGGAACTACACCGGCAGCCAGATCCTGCCGGTTCCGCGCATGAGCGGCACCACCTATGAGACCACCGCCGGATTCCACACCCTGGATATCGGGGCAGTCTGGAACGCCACCCGGGCACTGGATCTGAAGTTCGGGCTCAACAACCTGACCAATACCAAGCGTGACTGGGTTGCCACCGAGGCCGATCAGATCCTCGACGGGCGCACTGTCTATGCCGGTGTGGCCTACAAGCTGTAATGGCTGAACGGGAGCCCGCACTGGCGGGCTTCCGTTGTTGCCACGGTATCACCTCGGATGACGGCTTTTGTGTCAACAAGATGGCATTGCAATCATAAGGAGTTAAAGGGTGTTTAGAGACCAGACCTCGCTGTTCTGGCTGGGATTGTTCCTCCTGTTCGTACTGCTTTATCTTTCGCTCGCCACCGGTGCGGGCGTCTATGGTGCCCGTGAGGTACTCGGCTACCTGATGGGAGATACCCGCTGGGCTGGTGACGAGAAGCTCGCCATGGTGCTCAATACCTTGCGACTGCCGCGCACCCTCTGTGCCATGGTGGTCGGCGCCTCTTTATCTCTGGCTGCCTCCTTGTTGCAGAGCGCGACCCGCAACCCGCTGGCGGAGCCCGGCCTGCTGGGGGTCAACGCCGGGGCCGTCTTTGCGCTGGTGGTGGGGCTTACCTGGTTCGGGGTGGAGTCCGCCTACGGCTATCTGCTTTGGGCCGGACTCGGCGCGCTGCTTGGTAACGTGATTGTGCTGGGGCTTGGCATGATGATTGGCCGCTCCAATCCGCTGAAGCTCATTCTGGTCGGGGTGGCGCTCTCCGCTACCTTCGGCGGTCTCTCCAGCTTTCTGCTGCTCTCCAACAAGATGGTGCTGGAGCAGTACCGCTTCTGGAACCTCGGCTCCCTGTCGGCGGCCAATCTTGATGCCATCATAGCCGTGCTGCCCTTCGTGCTGGCGGCGTTTGTCATCACCTTGCTGCTCTGTCGCCAGCTGACCCTGATGCAGATGGGGGACAGTCAGGCCCAGGCGCTCGGTATCCGCCCTAACCGGGTGCGAATTGGCGTGCTGTTGGCCGCCACCCTGTTTACCGCCAGTGCCATCGCCATCGCCGGTCCCATCGGCTTTGTCGGCTTTCTGGCCGCCTACTGTGGCCGATTGGTGGAACCGGTGAAGCTGTTGGTACAGGTCTGTTTCTCCGCCCTGTTCGGCATGCTGTTTCTGTTGTTGGCCGACATTCTGGCGCGCTGGCTGATCCAGCCGTTCGAGCTGCCGAATGGCGTCATTCTGGCCCTGATCGGCGCGCCTGTGCTGATCGCCATTGTTCATCGCGGGGGCTTTCGTACCCTGCTGACCGTCAAGTGAGGGGCTGATGCGCACACCTACCGATATGCTCTGCCTGCGGGCCGGCAACTGCTCTTTGCTGATCCATCTGCCGAGCTGGCGTTGGCTGGCTCTGCTGGCCATGGCGCTGCTGGCGCTTGCTCTGCTGGCCCTGAGCGTTGGCGGCGGCAAGCTCGGCTTTGCCGGGGTGGTCAACACCCTGCTGGGGGAGGGGACCCGGCTTGAGCAGCTCACCCTGTTCAAGATCCGGCTGCCGCGCATCCTTGGGGTTGTGGTGGCGGGGGCGGCCATGGGGCTCTCCGGCTGTCTGGTGCAGACTCTGGTTCGCAACCGGCTGGCCACACCCGACATGGTGGGGGTCAACAACGGGGCCTCTCTGGCCATCATCGTCTTCTCCCTCTACCTGACCGTGGGCAGCTGGCCCTGGTGGGCTGCCCCCATCGGTGCCATCTTCGCGGCGCTGGTGCTCTATGCACTCTGCCGCAAACCGGGTGAGCAGGGCTATCTGTTCGTGGTGATCGGTATCGGCCTCTCCGAACTGTTCGAGGCGCTCGGCCAGTTTGTGATGTCCACTCAGGCCCTGCTGCACCTGAGCTCTCTTTATCTGTGGAATATGGGCAGCTTTATCGCCGTGGGTTACAGCACCATCACCCCCATCGCCATCCTGTTGCTGTTGCTCTGCCCCTGGATTGTCTATCTCTCCCGCTCGCTGGCGGTGCTGCGCTTTGGCCCCGAGATGGCCAGAGGACTTGGTATCAACGGCGATCGGGTGCAACTGGGCATTCTGGCGCAGGCCATTCTGGTGGCGGCACTCGGCACCGCCATCGGCGGCCCCGTGGTCTTTATCGCCATGGCGGCCCCCATTCTTGCCTCCTGGCTGGTGAAAGACCGGGTAGTGCCGCTCTGGCTGGCGGCGCTTAGCGGCGCCCTGCTGCTGCTTGCCAGCGATACCCTGGTCCGGGTGCTGGCCAGCCCCCACGAGGTGGCGACCGGCATCATGACCCGCATTCTCGGCGGCCTGTTGCTGCTGTTTCTTCTCGTTAACGATCGCCAGAGGGCTGACTGATGACGCTCACCGTAAATCGCCTCCATTTCGCCTATCAGCAGACCCCCATTTTGCGGGACATCTCTTTCAGCGTGCCGAGGGGCAAGCTGGTGGGGATCGTCGGCCCCAACGGCTGCGGCAAATCGACCCTGCTCAAGCTGTTATCCGGCCAGATGAAAGCCCAACGCGGCGAGATCCTGCTTAAGGGCAAGCCGCTCGCCAGCTACCCCATGAAGGGGCTGGCGCGGGAGCTCGCCTATCTGCCCCAGCGGCCGACCCTGCCTGCCGGCATTCTGGTGGAGCAGTTGGTGCAGTATGGCCGCCACCCTCATCAGGGCTGGTTCAATCAGTGGGGTGAGGAAGATGCCCGCATGGTGCGTATTGCCTGCGAGCGAATGCAGCTTGAGGGGATCTGGCAGCAGAGCGCTGCGTCCCTCTCCGGCGGGCAGGCACAGCGGGCCTGGCTGGCGATGATCCTGGCGCAGGACAGCGACATGGTGCTGCTCGACGAGCCCACCAGTGCCCTCGATATCGGTCACCAGACCGAGGTGATGGAGGCGATCCATCGCATCACCGCCGAGGGCAAAACCGTGCTGCTGGTGATCCACGATCTGGCGATGGCGGCCCGCTACTGTGACGAGCTGATCGCCATCGGCGAGGGGACCATTGCAGCCATGGGCCCGGCCCGGGAGGTGGTGACCAAATCCCTGATCGATCAGCTCTACCAGACCAGTGTCGACATTCTGCATGCCCCCGGCGACGGGGCGCCCATTATCGTGCCCCGTCGTCACGAACATGGCCGCACCCTGCGTTCGGCGAGTTGAGTCATATGGGCCTGTTCTGTGGGCCCACCGAGTGTATTCACGCGGCCGATTATCCGGGCCGTGCAACGAGAAGGAGTGAGATGATGAAGCGTTTTGCCGCCCTGGCAGCAGCCATCCTGATGCTGGCCGCGCCGCTGGTTCAGGCGCAGGAGATGCGTGAAGTGACCGATGCGTTTGGCCAGAAGGTGCAGGTGCCAGCCCAGCCAACGCGGGTGGTGGTGCTGAGCGAGCTGGAACTCGACAGTACCCTGACCCTGGGGCTGACCCCCATCGGCGCCGTCAATGGCCGTGGTCAACCTACCTTGCCCCGCTACTTGCTGAACAAGGCGGATATGGGGATCCAGGTGATCGGCGATCTCGACAGCCCCAATCTGGAGTCGCTGATTGCGCTGGAGCCCGACCTTATCCTGACCGGCCAGACCCGTCCCGAACTGCTTACCTTGCTGGGGGAGATCGCGCCGACCGTGGTGACCAGCAAGTGGGGGGAGCCGTGGCAGGATAGCTTCCGCCGCACCGCCCACACCCTCAACCGCGACCAGCAAGGGGATACTTTCTTGCTGCAGTATGCCGAGCGGTTGACTCAGGCCCGCAGCAAGCTGGCCAATCATCAGGGGGAGAGCATCAGCATAGTGCGCTGGAACCCCAAGGGGCCGAGCTTTATGTATCAGGGCACCTTTGCCAGCAGCGTAGTGGAGTCGATGGGGCTGGTGCGTCCGGGCAAGCAGCAGGGTACTGGCGCGCCCCACTCACCGGCGCTCAGTCTGGAGTCCCTCAACCTGCTGGATGCCGACTGGCTGGTAGTCGGTACCCTGAGCGCCACCGGTGATGCGGTCGATGCCATGCGTCAGGCAGAGCAGACCCCGGCGTTCCAGCAGTTGCCGGTGATCAAGGCCAAGCGTTTTGGCGCCGTGGACGGGTCGCTCTGGACCTCCAGCGGTGGCCCGCAGGCGGCATTGCAGGTGATTGCAGATGTGGAGCAGTTGCTGGCAACCCGCAGCTGAGCTGCCATTGCACAGCTGGGGTTGACCAAAAAGTTGACCAAGAGAAGAGGGAGGCCGATGCCTCCCTCTTCTCTTATCCGCGCGGCCCCACGCTAGCCGGGTGTTTACTGCGGTTGGATTTGGGTGATGGTGAGCTTGCCACCCGGGTTCTCGGCATGAAAACGCACCGCATCCCCCACCTTCAGATCCTTGAGCTGGGCCGGATCAGCCACCCGAAAGACCATGGTCATGGCGGGCATCTTGAGGTTGTCGATGACTTCGTGCTTGATACCGACCTTGCTGCTGGTCGCATCGATGCGAGTGATGACTCCCTTGGTCATCATCATGTCGCCCATCTCGCTCATGCCCTCCATTTGCCCCATCTGGCTCATGTCGTGGCCCTGATGGTTCATCATCTCGGCAGCCTGCAGGCTGGTGTGGGTAGCGAGGCCCATCAGCAGGGTCAGTGTCAGCGTCTTGTAGTTCATTCTGGTTTCCTTGTTTGGCTTATGGAGTTGCAACGGGGTTGCTGTTTGTCTGGTTGAAAATGGTCTGTTCATCAGTGTGATGGCTCCTGCTGATCCGCGGTGGTCAGCTGCTGTAGGGTGCGACTACGCCACAGGTAGTAGGCGGCGGGTAGTACCAAGAGGGTCAGCACCAGCGCGCTCACCATGCCGCCGATCATGGGGGCGGCGATGCGCTGCATCACCTCGGAGCCGGTGCCGTGGCTCCACATGATGGGCAACAGGCCGGCAATGATAGTCACTACCGTCATCATCTTGGGGCGCAGGCGCAGGGCGGCGCCGTGGATCACCGCCCGGTGCAGGCCCGCCTTGTCCGGCTTGCCGCTGGCGATGAGGTCATCCCAGGCGTGGTTGAGGTAGACCAGCATCAAGACGCCGGTCTCCACCGCCACTCCCGCCAGGGCGATAAAGCCCACCCCGACCGCTACCGAGAGGTTGAAGTCGAGCAGCCAGAGGGTCCAGATCCCGCCCACCACTGCCAGCGGCAAAGTGGAGAGAATGAGCAGCACCTCCTGAATACGGCGAAACGCCAGATAGAGCAGCAGCACGATAATGGCGACGGTTAATGGCACCACGTAGGCGAGACGCGCCTTGGCCCGTTCCATGTACT
Source organism: Aeromonas sp. HMWF017 (assembly GCF_003061465.1). Lineage (NCBI taxonomy): Bacteria > Pseudomonadati > Pseudomonadota > Gammaproteobacteria > Aeromonadales > Aeromonadaceae > Aeromonas > Aeromonas sp. HMWF017. The sequence goes on along the minus strand of NZ_QAJD01000131.1, from coordinate 2,090 downwards.
CGTATTGGCCGGACCAAGTGAGGGCGTAGCCCGCCGGCAGCACCAGCTGCTTGCCCACCTCGGCCTTGGCCTCAGCTACAAAAGAGCCGATATCGCGGCCGCGAATATCGACGTAGACCCAGCCGTTGAGGCGCGCGTTTTCACTGCGCAGCATGGGGGCCTCGTCGCTGATATAGACCCGGGCCACATCCGCCAGCGCGATACGTGCGCCGCTCGGGGTCACCACCGGCAGCAGCTCCAGACTGGCTACCGAATCGCGATAGCTCTGGGGGTAGCGCAGGTTGATGGGGTAGCGCTCGCGCCCCTCGATGGTCTGGCCCACCTCCATGCCGCCCACCGCGGTGGCGAGCACCGCCTGCACATCGGCAATGTTGAGGCCGTAACGGGCTGCTTTGAGCCGGTCGATATCCACCTTGACGTAGCGGCCACCGGCTACTCGCTCGGCGTAGACCGATGAGGCTCCCTCCACCTTGCCGACAATCTGCTCCAGTTGCTGGCCGAGCTGCTGGATCACCTTGAGATCGGGCCCCGCAATCTTGATGCCGACCGGGGTCTTTATACCGGTGGCCAGCATGTCGATGCGGGTCTTGATGGGGGGTACCCAGGCGTTGGTGAGGCCGGGGAAGCGGATAAGGGAGTCGAGCTCTTCTTTGAGCTTCTCCGGGGTCATGCCGGGGCGCCACTGATCGCGGGGTTTGAGCTGGATGCTGGTCTCCATCATCACCAGATCGGCGGGGTCGGTGGCCGATTCGGCGCGGCCCGCCTTGCCAAACACATTCTGCACCTCGGGCACGGTACGAATGAGCTTGTCAGTCTGCTGCAAAATCTCCCGCGCCTTGCCCACCGAGATATTGGCCGCGGTGGTGGGCATATACATGATGTCCCCCTCATCGAGCGGCGGAATAAACTCGGAGCCCAGGTACTTGAGCGGCCAGAAGCCCGCCACCGTCACCACGGCGGCGATGGCCAGGGTGGTTTTCGGGCGCGCCAGCACGGTCTTGAGCAGTGGCACATAGCCCTGGCTCAGCCAGCGATTCAGCGGGTTGGCCTGCTCCGCCAGCACCTTGCCACGGATGAAGTAGCCCATGATCACCGGCACCAGCGTGATGGCGAGCCCGGCCGCCGCCGCCATGGCGTAGGTCTTGGTGTAGGCGAGGGGGTGGAACATCCGCCCCTCCTGTGCCTCCAGCGCGAACACCGGCAGGAAGCTGATGGTTATGATGAGCAGGGAGAAGAAGATGGCGGGCCCCACCTCGATGCTCGCCTCGGTGATGATGCGCCAGCGGTTCTTGTCGGTGAGTGCCTCCCGCTCCATGTGCTTGTGGACGTTCTCGATCATCACGATGGCACCATCCACCATGGCGCCGATGGCGATAGCGATGCCGCCGAGCGACATGATGTTGGCGTTGATCCCCTGCAGGTGCATCACGATAAAGGCGGTCAAAATCGCAATAGGGAGGGAGATGACCACCACCAGTGACGAGCGCATGTGGAACAGGAAGGCGAGGCAGACCAGCACCACCACCGCGAACTCCTCCACCAGCTTTCCGGAGAGGTTGTCGATGGCGCGCTGGATAAGGTCGGATCGATCGTAGACGGTGACCACCTCCACCCCCTCCGGCAGGCTGCTTTTCAGCTGGGCGAGCCGCGCCTTGACCCCGTCGATGGTGTGCTGGGCATTCTCGCCATAGCGCATGACGATGATGCCGCCTACCACTTCCCCTTCGCCGTTGAGTTCGGCCAGACCGCGCCGGCTCTGGGGCCCGGTGACTACGTCCGCCACGTCACCCAGCAGCAGCGGGGCGCCGCGCACATTGGTGCCGAGCGGGATCTGTTTCAGATCCTCGACGCTCTTGAGATAGCCGTTGGAGCGGACCATGTACTCCGCTTCAGCCATTTCGATGACGGAGGCGCCGGTCTCCTGATTGCCCTGCTTGATGGCGGTCTCGATAAGGGAGAGCGGGATGCCGTAGGCGCGCAGCTTGTCCGGGTCGACCCGCACCTGATACTGGCGCACCATGCCGCCCACGGTGGCGACCTCGGAGACCCCCTCCACCGTCTGCAGCTCGTACTTGAGGAACCAGTTCTGC
>NZ_QAJD01000130.1:0-16370 GCF_003061465.1 Aeromonas sp. HMWF017 | reverse complement strand
ACCCCCACCAGCAGGGGAATCGTGCGGCGAAAACCCTGCGCCGCCCCGGCGCTGGTGAGCAACATATTGTTGGGCCCCGGCGTGCCGCAGGTAACCAGGGCAAACCCCGCCAGGGGCAGTAACCAGTTCAGATCCATCTCAACCTCTTGTCGATGCAACGCGCCCATTATGGGGAAAGCCTTCTAATATGCAGAGCCAACCCCGTGGCGACAAGTCAGAAATGCCTCTTTCTCAGCCCCTCGCCCATCAGCGCTGCACGGCTCAATACCAGAGCATCACCACACAGAGCGCCGTCAGCAGGCCGAGAGAACCGTTGAGTCGCCGCCAGCCCCGATCCGAGCTGATCCAGTTGCTCAACTGATGACCGAACAGCACCCAGACAAAGCAGACCGGCAGCGCTACCAGCACAAACACTGTCATCACCGCCAGCTGACTCGGCCAGTAACTGGCGCCGGGCAGGCTGAACAGACTGATGGCGGAGATCCCCATCATCCACGCCTTGGGATTGAGGAACTGAAAGCCCAGCCCCTCCAGCATGGTCAGCGGACGGGCGCGCCGGGCCGGATCCCCCGGCGCCCCGGCCACCGCAATACGCCACGCCAGCCAGAGCAGATAGAGGCTGCCGAAGATCTGCAAACCGAGGCGCAACAAGGGCCAGCGCTCGAACAGGGGATAGAGCCCCAGCGCCAGCACCAGTTGCAACACCGGCTGCCCCAACCCCACCCCGAGCAGATGTGGCAGGGTGCGGCGCACTCCAAAGTTGGCACCGGAAGCCGTCAACATCAGGTTGTTGGGCCCCGGCGTACCGCAGGTGAGTACGGCAAAACCGAACAGGGTGACATACCACTCCATCGTCATATTGTGACTCCTTATTCGCCACATTGTATCGATACAATGTGTGCTATTTGGTTGTTGTCAGGTTGAAATTCACGCTATATTGACAACAAATTTTGATCAATGGATTTATTGTCACCATGACAATCTGGACGCCCGACCTTGCGGCCTTCGATGGCCCCCTCTACCTCAAGCTGGTCAAAGCGATCGAACAGGGGATCGCGAATGGCGAGCTGCCACCGCAGACCCGATTGCCTACCCACCGATCCCTGGCGGATCGTCTGGGTGTAACCGTCGGCACCGTCACCCGCGCCTACAGCGAGGCGGAGCGGCGCGGCCTGCTGGCCGCCCGGGTGGGCCACGGCACCTGGGTCAAGGGAGCGAACACGGATCCCGCCAATGAGTGGGTGATCCGCCAGGAGGAGGGGCATCGCATCGAGCTGTGGCAGAATCTGCCGGTGCAGCTGGATCGGGCGGCTATCATTCGCCCCATGCTGGGGGAAGTGGCGGACGGAGATCTCAACGCCCTGCTCGGCTACGACAAGGAGGCGGGACGACCGGATCAGCGCCAGCAGTTCGTCAACTGGTTGGCGGAGCAAGGGGTGGCCTGCAGTGAGGCTCGCCTGCTGTTCAGCCACGGCGCCCAGCACGGCATCATGCTGGCGCTGCTGGCTACCAATTGCGTAGGGGAGACCATCCTGTGCGAGGGGCTGAGCTACCCCGGTATGCTGGGTAACGCTCGCCAGCTGAAGAATCAGGTGGTGGGACTGGCAATGGATGAGGAGGGGCTGCTGCCCGAAGCGCTGGACGCCGCCTGCCGTACCCGCCGGGCCAAGCTGCTCTACCTCACGCCGACCCTGCAAAACCCCACCACCGCTATCATGAGTCTGGCGCGGCGGGAGGCCATCGTCGCCATCGCCCGTCGCCACGATCTGCTGATCATCGAGGATGACGTCAACGGCCTGCTGCCCCAGCAACCGGTGATCCCTCTGGTCAATCTGGCGCCGGAGCGGGTCATCTATCTGGGCAGTCTGGCCAAGATCGCCTGCGGCGGCCTGCGGGTCGGCTTCGTGCTGACGCCTCCTGCCCTGCGCAGCGCCTTCGCCCAGACCATGCGGCTGTCGAGCTGGATGGTGAGCCCGCTGCTGATCGAGCTCGCCTGCAAAATGGTCAGTCAGCGCCAGATCATGCCGCTGGTCGAGCAGCAGCGGGAGATCCTCAAACGCCGCGGTGAACTGCTGCGCCACCTGCTGCCCGCCGCCCGCTGGCAGCCGGGCAGCATGCACGCCTGGCTACCGCTGCCTGAGCCCTGGCGCAGCCAGCAGTTTGCCGCTGCCGCCGATGCCCTTGACGTTGGCGTGGCGAGCGGGGAACACTTCGCCGCCGGTCAGTTTGCCGCTCCGCAAGGGGTGCGCCTGAGCCTGAGCCAACCCGCCACCGACGCCCGGGTCGGCGAGGGGCTGGCCCGTCTGGCCCAACTGCTGCAGGGGACGCCCCCCAGCAACCCCCTGCTATAGTCAGGGCCAGTCGACCTGACCTTCACACTTCATCGTCATAGCCAAGGAGATGCCGTGCCCCCCATCAGAGCCGCCCTGCTGCTTGCCCCCCTGTTGCTGGGTGGCTGCGCCTCGTCAACGACCCACCAGCAGCTGGGGGCCGCGCTCAATGGACTGGAAGGGGAGTTGCAACGACTGGAAGAGGAGCTGGCGGCGATGAACGGCCTGCACTATCAAAAGGCGATCGATGCCCCGCTCAGTTTGCGCCGCGCACTCGGGGCGCCGCAGCCCACCCCAGAGGGGCTGGTGCCGGTGGCCAGCAAGCTGGAAGATGGGCCACTCCTGCGCTATCAATACCGCCTGCCAGCGGGGATGGCGAGTCTGCCCCAGGACAACCTCTGCCAGCGCTACGAGTTCGAGCTGCGCCATCTGGGCCGCCTCGGCAAACTGGAATTGAGCTGGCTGGGGGAACAGGGCAAGGAGTCGCGGCTGATCCGCCAGAGCGACTGCCCCTTCGGGGCACAGGCCCGCCCTCGGCAATAACAGGTTGCCGCCCTGAGAGATGGCATAACCGATTGAAATAACAGCCCATAGTGCGCCCTCCAGCACCCTGCTGGCTACTGTCAGCTTTTCACTCAGCGAGTGCTGTGCCTATGTTCCTCTTGGGTCTACCATAATCAACCTAATGGTTTGCTCACAGGAAGTACCTGCATGACGATACTGCTGCTCGAAGAGGATCCCCTGCTCCGTAGCGCCATCACCCGGGAACTGACCGAACAGGGAGTGCCCGCCGACCGGATCCACTACCACAGCCATCCAAACCACGAGCGCAGTGGCCTGCTGGCCCTGCTGCAACAGCACGCCTTCGACGCCATCATCTGTCAGCAGGACAAGCAGCAGGATCTTGACGGAGCCCGGCTGCTGCACGAAGCGCACTATCTCGGCCTGCTGCAACCCGGTTGCGTATTGCTGCTGCTCGATGCCGATCAGAGCGAGCAGGAGTTTCTCCCCTCGGATCTCTACTTCTCCCTCTATCTGCCCCTCCCCTTCATGACCCAGCAGCTCGCCGCGGTGCTCGGCCAGCTGGTGAAGTTAAGCAGCCTGACCCGCACGCTGGCCGCCCCCATTCTGCTGCGGGAGTGGCAACTGGCTACCGCCCTCTGTGAAGACCTGTTGTTTCAACGTGAGAATCGCTCGCTGACCCCCTGGCTGGATCGACTCAAGGGCTACCTGCTGCTGCAATCAGCCGAGCGGATCACCGCCGCCCAGCACTATGCCCTCTGTGCCAACGAGTATCAGGCGAGCTGGCCAAGGGCCGGGCTTTTCTATGCCATGCTGGGGCTCGGCAAATTACAAAGCGCCCAGACCGACTTGCAGCGCCATCAAGCCAGCGTCTCGATGGCCACCCGGCTGGAGCTGCAACTCGCCAGCCAACTGCATCAGCATTACTGGCTGGCGGCCTGGGAGACCATGGGAGAGCTGCTGCAGATCCGCCCCCATCAGCCACGCTGGCATCAGCTGGCGATGTTGCTCGGGCTGGTGCTGCAAGATGAGGAGAAGGTGCTGGAGCAGGCCAACAGCCTGACCCTGCGCCACTTCGGCGAGCAGCGCGTCCGGCTCGCCATCGACAGCTTCATGCTCAATGCCAGTCTGGCGGTGCTGTGGCACGCCCCTTCCAGCAACCGGATCCGCTCCCTGCAACAGGAGTGGGAGCACCTCAAGCGCACCGTCCACCTGCAACCCCACGAATATGAGCTGCTGCAGGCGTTGATGCTGGGGCTGGATTACCGCTTCGACGAGGCGCTGATCCTGATTGCCCACCACCAGCCGGATGAGGGGAGCGACAACCACCTCACCCTGCTGCTCGGCTTTGCGGTCAGCCAGTTCTGTGGTTTGCCCCACCACGCCCAGCGCTACCTGACCCAACTGACCCAATACCGCGTCAGGGTGGCGCCCCACCCGCTCACCCGCCAGCTGTTCCACCATCTGGTGGCCGAGCTGGGCCAGCGTCTGACGGCGAGAGAGCAGAGGCTGAGCGAACTGCGCCAGCTGCGCCACAAGGCGATGCAGGCCAGCCAGTATCAGACTGCCCTGCAAGCGGGCTTACAGCTGCTGGAGGAGTTCCCCGCCCTGCCGGGCGATGCCTGGCAACTGCTGGAGCTGCTGCAACACTGCTGGCCAGCGGGTATGGCCGCGCCCAGGGTGGCGCTGCTGGTCGATACCCTGGAGCGGCGCCTCAAGCACAGCCCCGCGTTTCTCGATCAGCATGCCCAGCAGTACCAGCGCACCCTGCAGGAGATCCGCACCCATCTTCAGCCACACCTCTCCGGCAGCGGTCCCTCCTGCCTTGTCGCAGGGCAGCCCGAGCCGTGATGATGCAAGCGTGCAAACCAGCATTGTCGGCAAAGCCAATATAGAGAGAGGGGAGCCTTGGCTCCCCTCTCTCTATATTGGTTCTCTGTCAGCTAATGGCGATGAGCGTTGGGCTCAAACCAGTGCGTCACTCTCCAGCGCCGCCTTGAGAAAATCCTTCCAACTGATGATGCCGACCAGAGCGCCATTCTCCAGCACCGGCAGGCAGGAAACCCCCTTCTCCAGCATCAGCTTGACGCCGTCGCGCACGGTGAGATGGGGAGCGATGGTGACGAGCTGACGACTCATGATCTGGTGGGCCCGCTTGTTGAGGGTTTCGGTATCGCGGCTCATCTCGGCTTCGGAGTCGAGATAGGGGCTGATGGCGCGGAACAGATCCCGATCCGAAATGACCCCCACCAACTCCTCCTCTTCCAGCACCAGCAGGTGGCGAAAGTGTGCCTGCTCGAAGATATCCCTGATGACTCGGAGTCGATCATCCATTGAAACGGTGGCGACCCGGGTCGTCATAATATCCCTGATATGCATGCTAACCTCCCGTAACCAAACTGGTTTCTCTGTTATGGCATGTTTTTGCAGCGCCAGCCAGTGGCCAGCCCTTCGCTACAGTGCAAATCAGCGTCATTTCACGTAAGATCCGCGCCAGTTTTTCTCCTCCATTTTGAGCAAGCAGATCCCACCCATGATAGTTGCCAGTCAAATCGAACTGATCCGCGGCGGCCGCAAGCTGCTGGACAACGCCTCCGCCACCATTCACCCCGGCCACAAAGTGGGTCTGGTGGGCAAAAACGGCTGTGGCAAGTCCACCTTTTTTGCACTGGTACGGGGCGAGCTGGCCATCGACAGCGGCACCTTCAGCCTGCCCGCTGGCTGGCAGATCGCAGGCGTGGCGCAGGAGACTCCGGCGCTCGACTGCTCGGCGCTCGAGTATGTGATCGACGGCGACAAGGAGTTCCGCTCGCTGGAAGCTCAGCTGGTGCAGGCCGAGCAGGATGACAATGGTCTGCTGGTGGCCGACCTGCACGGTCGCCTCGATACCATCGGCGCCTACAGCATTCGCGCCCGCGCCGCCGAACTGCTGCACGGCCTCGGTTTCAGCGACGAGCAGCTGAGCTCGCCGGTACGCAGTTTCTCCGGTGGCTGGCGCATGCGTCTGAACCTCGCCCAGGCGCTGCTCTGCCGCTCCGATCTGCTGCTGCTCGATGAACCGACCAACCACCTGGATCTCGATGCGGTGATCTGGCTGGAGAAGTGGCTCAAGGGCTATCAGGGCACGCTGGTGCTCATCTCTCACGACCGTGACTTCCTCGATTCGGTCATCAGCCGCATCATCCATATCGAGAACGGCAAGCTCAACGAATACACCGGCGGCTACTCCGACTTCGAACTGCAGCGCGCCGAACAGCTGGCCCAGCAGCAGTCGATGTACGAGAAGCAGCAGCGGGAGATGTCCCACATGCAGGCGTATGTGGATCGCTTCCGCTACAAGGCCTCCAAGGCTCGTCAGGCCCAGAGCCGCCTGAAAGCGATGGAGCGGATGGAGAAGATTCTGCCCGCCCACGCCGACTCGGAATTCAGCTTCGAGTTTCGCGAGCCGTCGGCCCTGCCGACCCCGCTGATCGCCATGGAGAACCTCTCTGCCGGTTACGGTGACAAGGTGATCCTGGAGAAGATCAAACTCAATCTGGTACCGGGTTCGCGCATCGGTTTGCTCGGTCGCAACGGCGCCGGCAAGTCCACCTTTATCAAGATGCTGTCCGGCTCCAACCCGCCGCTCTCCGGCAAGCTCGAAGTGAGCGCCGGGGTGAGCATAGGTTACTTCGCCCAGCATCAGCTGGAGACCCTGCGTCTCGACGATTCCCCGCTCGATCATCTGGCCCGCCTCGCGCCGGACAAGACCGAGCAGGAGCTGCGCAACTATCTGGGCAGCTTCGGTTTTCACGGTGACAAGGCGCTCGACAAAGTAGCCCCCTTCTCTGGCGGCGAAAAAGCGCGGCTGGTGCTGGCGCTGATCACCTGGCAAAAACCCAACCTGCTGCTGCTGGATGAACCGACCAACCACCTGGATCTGGAGATGCGCCACGCCCTGACCATGGCGCTGCAAGGCTTCGAAGGGGCCATGGTAGTGGTCTCCCACGACCGTCACCTGCTGCGTACCACCACAGATGACTTCTATCTGGTGCACGGTGGCCGGGTCGAGCCGTTCGACGGCGATCTGGACGACTACCACAAGTGGCTCGGCGAGCAGGAGAAAGAGGCCAACGCCAAACCGGCTGATGGCCCCGTCTCTGCCAACTCGGCAGTGGCGCGCAAGGATCAGAAGCGGCGCGAGGCGGAGTTCCGCCAGCAAACCCGTCCCCTGCGCCAGAAGCTGGAAAAGCTCGAAGCGAGTATGGAGAAGCTGCAAGGCAAGCTTGGCGACATCGAGAGCCAACTGGCCGACCCCGCCATCTACGAAGAGAGCGCCAAGAACAAGCTCTCCGAACTGCTCAAATCCCAGGGCCCCCTCAAGGAGCAGCTGGAAGAGGTGGAGCTTGAGTGGATGAACCTCTCCGAAGAGCTGGAAACCATGGAGCAAGCCTTCTTTGCGTGACGAACAGCTGATGGCCAGCGAGCGGGTCGCGATCCACGAATTGCCGACGCCGATCGGCTTCTGGCACTGGAGCGGCAAGGTCTATGGTGAGCGCAGCCAGGATTGGCTCACCGTGCAGGAGCAGGGGGGCAACGTCAATCTCGCGCTGCTGCTGCACCGGCTCGATCAGCTCGGCATCGTGGTCGATCTGACCGACCTGCAACCGGCGCTGGTGCAGACCGAAGCGGTGCTGACCCCGTGGCGCGCCCTGCGCCAGAGCGCCAAGACGCGACTCGACGAACAGCAGTATCAGTCGATGCTGGCCCACGAGCTGGAGCTGGAGCGGCTGCAACAGGGCGTCCTGTTGCAGACCCTGCGTAGCCTCTCCCTGTTTCGCGGCAACAGCCGCAATTTGTTGAACTATCTATCGTTACTGGGTGCCCAGCAGGGCCCCCTCAGAGATCTAATATGCTGAGCTACCGCCACGCCTTTCACGCCGGCAACCATGCCGACGTGCTGAAACACGCCGTTCAGGCCCTGATCATCGAGTCCCTCAAGAAGAAGGAGAAACCCTTCATCGTGCTGGACACCCATGCCGGTGGCGGTCTCTACGACCTGCGCGGCGACAGGTCCCAGAAGAAGGCCGAGTATGCCGACGGCATCGGCCGCCTGTGGGACGAGCGGGCCCAGTGGCCTGCCATGGCCCCCTATCTCGGCGTCATCGAGGAGATGAACCCCGCTCAAGAAGGAAACAGCGGTGAGCTGCACTACTACCCCGGCTCGCCGGAGCTCTCCCGTCGCCTCACCCGCGAGCAGGACAAGCTGGCGCTGATGGAGCTGCACAACAACGAGGTCGAAGACCTGCGCGCCAACATGGGCTATGACCCCCGCGTTGCCGTGCACCACCGTGACGGCTTCGAGGGACTGATCGCCCTGCTGCCGCCGACCCCGCGCCGCGGGCTGGTGCTCATCGACCCGCCCTATGAGCTCAAGGAAGATTACTTCGCCGTGGTCGACACCCTGAAAAAGGCGCAAAAACGCTGGGCGACCGGCATCTACGCCCTCTGGTATCCGATCCTCGGGCAGGAGGCGGACAAATCCCGCGACATGCTGCGCGCCATCAAGCGGGAAAACTTCGGCAACGTCTTGGTGGCCGAGCTGGAAGTGGCCGGCCAGACTGCCGACTGGGGCATGAACGGCTCAGGCATGCTGATAGTGAGCCCCCCCTGGATGCTGGACGAGCAGATTGAAGCCTTCCTCAAACCTCTGTGTGCCAAGCTGGCACAGGGCGCCGGCGCCCAGTACAAGGTGGAGTGGCTCAACAAGGCCGCAGAGTAGGCCCGGTCAACGCGCCAGCAAGTCGCTCACCCAAGCCGTTCACAGTGGCGGCATGGCCAGCAAAGAGAAGCCCCGTTCAGGGGCTTCTTGTTTTTTACCCGCTACCGCTTTACCCACTCACTCTTTTCCCCACTAACGGTTTTCCTCACCAATGGCGGCCACGCATCCCATCTGCACACCAGATCAGTCGTTATTGACCAATTAGTCGATCCAGATCAGAAATCGGCCATCTGGCCCTTTCCCTCCGCCTGCCCGCCACTAATATACCCGATTGGCAACAAAGCCTCGTAGGAGTCACCCCATGAGCCATGTCAACCCCATCCCGTTGGTTAAACGCAGCAGACTGGAAGCTGAAATTCAGGGGCGGTAGCCATGCCGGATGGAGTGGATAAGCGAACGTTGCCCACGACTACCCAGTCAACATATGACGGCCTCATTTTTATTTCTGACCTGCTCACGCAGGCGTGATCTGGCGGCGCTTGCCAAGAGTTCGCTGAGTACTTATTTTTTATACCGTAGTAACGGTGGCGCAAAAAGAGGAAGTCAAGCGAATACGCCCAGCATGCGAAGAAAGCTGATGACGTTATGATTTAATGGTTGTTTTTACTTGGCGGCAATGAAAATGTTACGGAGTTATATGGAATGCTCTGCTAACGGATTAGTGCCGCTTTCTATCTAATCACTGTTGGGCAGAGCAATCACTGGAGGGATACACAAATGAACAATACCGCTTTTGTATACACCAAGGAAGAACTTAAAAAAGCTATTGATAATGATACTCAAACAATTCATGTTATGAGTAAAGAGTTAGCTGAAAGCATTACCACTGTAAAAAACACTTCAAAACTGGCTTTAGGTGCAGCAATTGCTTCTGCAGGTGTCGCAGCAACTAATTTTTGGAATCCTGTTGGATGGGGGGCTGCCGCATTATCCGTAACTGTTAGCTCAACTGTATTGATTGCAATTGCAGTTATTGGTGGCGCTGTTTTAGTCTGGGCAATCTACAACAACTATACAATTAGAGCCAAAAGAAAAGTGACGAAACCTGATGGTACTGTAGAAGAATCAGAAATGACGCTGGAAAGAAATTAAACCTAATAACAAATCTGGGACACCCACCTTTTTGAGCAAGGCGTAGCATAGCCAGAACCCAAAGGATGGGTGTCCAAGGTCTTTAACAAATCATTCCAACGGACGGCTTTCAGCCGCCGCTGAATTCAAACGTTAGGCATCAACAGAAAAGGAAAACAGGATGTCAGAACGAATAGGCTATGCAGTTTACAGCGAGATAGAGGCTGGTTACTTGGCAACCGCATCTCCGAGTAATTATCTATGGGATCCAGCAGCTGCGATAATCTATGAAACTGCTGCAAAAGCGTGGGCATCAGCCAAACTTAGAGGCGCAGGATATGCTATTGCTGTTGCAATCAATCGTAATGAAAATGGCAATTTTGAGCATGAGCAAATTCCACCTCCCATGAAAGCCCCTCCAGGGAGCTGGATCGTTAAAATCGAAGACCACGGACTTCCCACGGGGCCACTTTACATTACGAGTCTGAGTAAAGATGGCAAACCTCGCGCATCATCAGAAATTCATGAGGCCCGAGGATTCGACCATGAGCAAGCAACCGAAGTGGCATCAAGAATGAAAGGTACGGTTAAAGTAGAGCAAATAGCCTCATGACCGAAATGCGTTGAAATGTGCATGATCGAGGAAAAAATGAAGAACCTGATACCGGTAGTTGCCAGTGCATTTTTGATAGCTGCTTGCCAATCCAACCCTTCCCAGAACACACCTGCATCGGGAATTGAGTTCGCACATGACAAATTCAGCGTTCTCATGGTTTCGGTTGATGACACATTTGATTTTCCGAGAGGTAAGTTTTTCCGCTCCTCCTATGCTATCCAGGAAAAATTAACGGTCAAATTGCCTGGTGTTGTGGGCATCTATGCTGACTTCTTCGACCACTGCCTGAATACCGGCAATAAACCGCAGATTATCGATGGCATCGCGCTAGTCTGCCGATCTGATCAGGTCAATCTTTATGCCGTTATCGCTGTAGAGGCTGGCAGGACAGCGTGGCTGCAAGTCGTAGAACCGAGTGACATGAGTTTACAGATAAGTGCACAAGAGCTTGCTGACTATGCCATGAATAATTTTGCCAATTATGTTGAGGCTGATGTGAGCAGTACCAAGCGGCTGCTTGGCACCAGCTCTCTTTACAAAAACGTTCCCAATTGGCCGTAACAAAGTAACGGGAGTATAAGAAATGCAGCAAATCTGGGACACCCACCTTTTTGAGCAAGGCGTAGCATAGCCCGAACCCAAAAGATGGGTGTCCAAGGTCTTCTGCTCACCGAGTTCAAATGCAAAAGCCCCATCACGGGGCTTTTGCTATTGGTGCGGCCGGTGTGTGCAGCAGCCTGAACCAGCCCACCCTATGAGCGGGCGGGCAGATCCTGTTTCAGCGCAACCAGCAACAGGGCCAACAGGCCAAAGGGCGGAAACAGACAGAGCAAGGAGCAGATAAGGGTGATCAGCGCCGGATGCTCGCTCTTGCGGCGCGCCAGTCGCCAGGCGATGACGCCGACGATGACCATCAGCAACGCAATGAACTGGCCAAGCAGGGTGGCATTGATATTCATGAAAGATCCTTTTTCATGGGCAAGTGTGAAGAACCTGTACTTTATCGCCTTGGCTGCGATTGGCAACCGCTGAACCGCACCGGCCACTCGCCCGTTGATAGGTTCTCTCTATTCTGGCAATAGATGAGAATAGTTTTCATTTAATCTCATTTCGGCGGATACTCTCATCATCAACAGAGGGAGCCGCCATCATGAAAAAGACCATCAGCTTTGCCATCCTGCACTTCGGTGTCGCCTTTACCGTGGCTTACCTGCTGACCGGTGAGCTGCTGACCGCCAGCCTGATCGCCCTGATAGAGCCCGCCGTCAACACGGTCGCCTTCTACTTTCATGACCTTGGCTGGCACAAGCTCAAGCCAAATCACAGCCTGCAGGCCAAGACCAGCAGCTTCGCGGTGGTCCACTTCTCGGTGGCCTTCGGAGTGGCCTTCCTGCTGAGCGGCGAGCTGCTCACCGGCGGCGTGATGGCGATGATCGAACCGGCCATCAATACCGTGGTGTTCTTCTTCCACGAGCGGCTGTGGCGCGCCCGCAGCCAACAACTGGCGCTGGCCTGATCGACCGGGCAACCCGCCTCCCCCCTTTATCGCGGCCACAAAAAACCCGACATTCCGGCCAGGAGTGTCGGGTTTTTCACATCAGCAAAGATCTCTGTCTGGATGCATCATCCGATGCCCCATCAATACTGATCAGGCTTTCTTGCAGATGGGGTCAACGATAAAGGCATTCTGATCAAACTTCTGCCAGGCGCCGGTGCCGACCCCATCGACCACCAGAATGGAGACCACGCCGAAATCGACAAAGATCCCGAGCAGGGTGGTGGCATCGAACGACTTGGAGACCGGCACTGTCACCGAGTAACAATCAGCACGCTTGACCGTGATGGTGTACTCCTCTTTCTTCTTGAACGAGGTAATCACATTGCCATGGCCCAGCAACATATCGTTGACGTAGATCTCCGCATCCGGATCCTGACTGCGAATGGAAACCTGCTGACTTGTGCCGTTAAACATGGCCGCACAACCGGACAGCATGATGGCCAGCAAGGCCCCCGTCATCAACCTGAACATAGCTAACCTTCTTGTTATTAAGAAAAGGCGGCAAATCTAGCACGCCTCTCGAACAGGAGTGAAAGTACAATGTTGCAGGCCTGTCTGAATGTTCAAAATAGCGACCACTCCTGAGCAGTTCTCAAACAAGTTGGCCTCATCCAGCAACCGTTCCCCTCCCCACTGGAGTAGCGCGGCAAAACCGGTCGCCAGCACACGCAGCAGAGCAAAATGCGCTCGCCCCCAAAGCTGCATTGCCCTGTAGAGTGTGCTGTAGTAGGCAGATATACCCTCCTCATTGCTGGAATCTATCGATGAACAAGACCTTGCTTGCCACCCTGCTGTTTGCCCCTCTGCTCGCCAGCGCCGCAACCCCCTCCTTTGACTGCACCAAAGCCTCCGGGTCGGTCGAAACCCTGATCTGCAAGGATGCCGGACTGGCCGCCCTTGATAACGAACTGGCGGCCCTCTACCCCAAGGCGATTGCCGCGCTCTCTCCCGAGCAGCTCAAGACAGAGCGCGCCATGCAGCGCGGCTGGATCAAGGGGCGTAACGACTGCTGGAAGGGGCAGGATCTGCGCCAGTGTGTGGAGGATAACTACCTGCTGCGGATCACCGAACTGCAGATCAGCGGCGGCCAGCTGATGGTGCCGGCTCCGGTCAACTACCAGTGTGGCAAGAACGTCACTCTCTCCACCTACTTCTATAACGATGCCAAGCTGCCCGCCGCAGTGATCAACCTGAGCGAGGGCGACAAGCAGCAACAAGTGCTCGCCTATGAAGTCCCCAGCGCCAGCGGCGCCCGTTATGAAGGGCAAAACCTCACCTTCTTCACCAAGGGGGACGACGCCACGCTGGAGCGTTACGGTCAGCCAACCCTCACCTGCATGGAAAATCCGACCAAGGGCTGAGGCTCATAGGGGCGGCTCGTCTTGCCGCCCCCACCTTGACTAGATGGCGATATCCAGCGGTTTTCCTTCCCGCACAATTCGCAACTTGAGCGACCCCGGCTTGCCGGTGCTGAGCAGTTCACGCACCTTGTCGATCTCGAGGGGACGATAAGCCACCCCGTTGATCTGCTCCAGAATGTCGCCGTTGGCCAGACCATAGGGGGCAAGATCCCGTTCATCGCTGTAGTAGACCTGCAGATGCTTGCCATCAAAGCGCACCCCGATATTGCGCAGGATTGGCGGCACTTTGCGCGCCAGGCTGTCGGCGTCGTAGCAGAGCATCATCCGCCCGGGCATGATCGCAAAGCGATTGAAGCGGTTAACAAAATCCAGCCCCAGACCATACTGCTCATTGCTGTTTTCCGACACTCGCAGCTCACCGAGCTGGCGCTCATCAAAGTGCAGGCCGGTGAGGATATGGTCACGCCCCTCCACCATACCGCTGGCATCCACCCCTTTGCGTGGCATCGCATCTTCGCCAGAGATCGCCTTCTGGCTCGCCATAAAGTCGATAAAGGCATGGTCGGCATAGCTCTGATCGGCCCCGGTATCCAGATACATGCGCACGCTACTCTCACCGTGGGTCAGATAGACTGCCGGGGAGCGGTTGTAGCTGTCTTCATAGCCGATGCAACGCTCGAACGTAGCAGCCGACGGAGCCGTCAGCGAAGCCGTGAGCTGATGCCTGTCGCGATCAAACACCCAGTTGAAACGGCGGATAGTGTCGATCCCGAGGATGCCATCGATACGGCTGCCGAGAGACTGGGAGAAAAGATCGAAATCAATAGTTGCCCACAGCTCGCTGTCATCAATGGTGACCGACCCCACCGAGAAGGGCTGCGGCTCAACAAAGCCAAGCTGCTCGCTACCCAGCTGGCTCGAAACGCTGCTCACAGTGGCAAAATCAGCCTGATAGGCCCTGGGCAATTCGCTTAAGGTCAGCGCCTTGAAGCAGCTGGCCAGACGACGATCGATAAAGGTGATACTGGCCCCGGTATCCAGCAAAAACTGGTACTGCTCACCAGCGATGGTGACGGGGATCAGGGGGGCGCTTTCGTAATGCACGGTCAGCACAGGGCTGGGTGCATTGCGTTTGGCGGATGAATCCGGGGCTGTGCAGCCTTGGACGACGAACAGGGCCAACATGGCCAGCGCCACTTTGAACTGCGACTTCATAACTCTCCTTCCCGATAGCAGATGCCCCCGCGACGCCACCACATAATGCTATCTTGTTGATTTGTAGATAAATAAGCTATTTCATCGGGAGATGCGGACAATAACAAAGAGTTTTATGCTGGTTCAAGCCAGATATAACCATGAATATTCTATGGCGATAGCTCAAGAATGGTTGCTCACGCTATCTCGGCGCGTCATCAATCGTGGGTGACATTTGATTAATTTATTGATCTTGCACAGAAAATCTCAATATTGAGCTTTCTCTCCACAGCGCCATGGTTAATATTGCCATTTGGCAACAATTGCCTCGTCGGAGTCTCCCATGAGCCATGCCAACCCCATCCCGTTGGTGAACCGCAGCAGACTGGAAGCTGTAATTCAGGGGCGGTAGCCATGCCAATTCCCCTGCCTGCCAAGCCGGTGACTCACCCACAACATGCAAATCAAGGTGGTGTATGGAAACACAAACCCTGTATCGAGGTCGCTTGATCGACCATATCCAGCTGGTGGTCAAAGATTTGGCTGCCAGCCAACGCTTTTACACCGCAACCCTGGCCAGCCTCGATATTCCGCTGGGCGGCACAGGTGATGGCTACTTCTGGGCGGACGAACTGTTTGTTACCGCCATCGACAGCCCCGCCGCGCTAGGGGTGCTGACCGGTCGCCACCATCTCGCCTTTCAGGCGCAAGACCGCGCCATGGTAGATCGCTTTTATCAGGCAGCACTGGCCAATGGCGGCAAAGATAACGGCGCCCCCGGTGAGCGTAATTATCACCCCGGCTATTACGCAGCTTTTGTCCTCGACCCGGACGGCAATAATATCGAAGCGGTTTATCACGGCGAGGCAACGCGTAGTACAGGGTCGGTAGAAATTCGGTTTTAGCAATAGGACTGCATGTTTATGATAGTTTGGTAGAGAGGCGTGCACTATTTTGTATTTCAATGACCGTCTATCAAGCGATAATAGTAAATTAAAAATGAAACTTTATAAAACACTCTTAATACATCGGTAATAAGATAGCTGCCTCGTTATTTGATTAGGAAAGTATATGTCCAACGATATTGACGGTGTGGATTTTATAGATTATGGCCCCTACGGGCTGTTCCATATACGCTACATATCTGATGATCTAAAAGATATTATTAGAAGAAATTTAACTTCTATATGCCATGGCAGCGCTCACTCCGGTAGTGCCCTGTATAGCTACAAGTCAACATTAAAGTCTTTTTTGGAGCGTTATGATAAAAAAACCGATAATACCAAAAAAGGTATGATCGGTGAGTTCATTTCTCATTTAATGATGATTGAGTCATTTGATAACTTTAAAATATCATCTGCATTCTTTAATCTTGAAGAGAAGTCCATAAAAAAAGGGTTTGATCTTATTGTATATGATTCAAGAGATAATAGTGTATGGATTACTGAGGTTAAATCAGGAAATCTTCATAAGGACAAAAGTCACGATGAAACAACAAAAGAGTTACTCAACACTGCAAAAATCGATCTAGTTGGTCGATTAAACGAACAGGAGATACAATATTGGATTAATGCAATTAATCACGTCCGTTCTTCTGTTAAGGAAGCAAACGATTACAAAGATGCTTTAATCACGATACTTGATTCTAATTATGGCAGTAATGCTGCAAATGGAAAAGCAAGCAGTAAAGATAAAAATGTTATTTTAGTATCTAATTTATTTGAGGCACTAGACACTAAAGTAACAATAAATCCAGTTGAATCTGCATACAAAGAAATTACAGGAAGCACTCTTTTTCAAAAAGTAATAGTCCTATCTGTGCAAAAAGGAACATACGAAAATATTGTTAATTTTCTAAGGGGGGAGGCAAATTAAAATGAAGGAGCTTACATACAACAGACTTACTCACATAACATTTAAAGAAAAGTTTGACACATTAAAGTCATTATATAGAAAG
>NZ_QAJD01000129.1:0-2313 GCF_003061465.1 Aeromonas sp. HMWF017 | reverse complement strand
GGATGACCCTGATCTGCGTTACCCACGAGATGGGCTTTGCCCGTCAGGTGGCGGATCGGGTGCTCTTTATGGATGAAGGGAAGATTATCGAGTCGGCCCCGCCCGCCCAGCTGTTCAACGCCCCTCGTCACCCGCGTACCCAAGCCTTCCTCGAACAGGTGCTCAGCTATCATGGCTAGGCTCAAACGCCCCCGCCTGCTTGGCTGGTTGTCAGGCTCTGTGATGCTCTCTGCGCTACTGGGCTGGGCGCTCTATAGCGGCGCTCGCCAGATGGGCTATGAGTGGCAGTGGCCGCGGGTGTTGCCCTTTCTCGGTGAATGGGATGAGGGAACCTTTTATGCCGGCCCCTTGCTAAACGGCCTGCTGGTCACTTTGCAGGTGGCGCTGCTCAGTCTGTTGGGCACGATGGTGGTCGGTATGTGCGTGGTTAGCCTGCGGCTGCTTCCCTCCAGGCTCGGCCCCTGGCTCGCTATCGCCTATCTGGCGCTGGTGCGCACCACGCCCCAGCTGGTGCAGCTCTATATTCTCTATTTTTTGCTGGGCCCCATGCTGGGATTGGCCCCCCTTGCCTGCGCCGTGTTGAGCCTCTCCCTCTATCAGGGGGCCTTCACCGCCGAAGTGCTGCGTGCAGGTGTACAGGCCATTCCCAAAGGACAGTGGGAGGCAGCCCAGTCGCTTGGCTTGTCACGGGCCATCACCCTGCGCAAGGTGATCCTGCCCCAACTGGTGCGCATCACCTTGCCGCCGCTGACCAACGAGCTGGTCTCCCTTATCAAACATTCGGCGCTGGTGAGTGTGATCGCCATCTTCGATCTGACCAACGAAGGACGTACTCTGGTTGCCGATACGTTTCTGACCTTTGAGGTGTGGTTTACCGTAGCTGCCCTCTATTTGCTGTTAACCCTGACGCTGTCAGCCTGTTCGCGGGCACTGGCCCGTCACCTGAATCCGGATCAACAAGGACGCTAACCATGAATCTGTCATTCAAGACCACCCTGTCGGGCGCAGCCTTGCTGCTGGCAAGCCTGCTCACTCCGGCACTGGCAGAAACTGCCCCCTCCGACACCCAGGCGCAGATCGAGCAGAGCGGTACCCTGCGGGTCGGCATGTCCACCTTCGCCCCCTGGGCGATGCGCGACAAGCAGGGGGCCCTGATCGGTTTCGAGATTGACGTGGCCCGTCGCCTCGCCACAGATAACGGCTGGCAGGTAGAGTTCGTGCCTACCGCCTGGGATGGCATCATCCCCTCCCTGTTGGCGAAAAAATATGACGTCATCATCGGCGGCCTCACCATCACCCCCGAGCGGGAGAAGAGTGTGCGTTTCACCCAGGCCTACTCCCATTCGGGGGTGCAGCTGGCCGCCTCCAGCGTCCTGGCCAAAGAGAAGAAAACCGTGGTGGACTTCAACCAGCGCGGGGTGATCCTGGCGGTACGTCGTGGCGCCTCACCGGTACAGGTGGCAAAAGAACACTTCCCCAAGGCCACCCTGCGCCAGTTTGATGACGAGTCACAGGTATTTCAGGAGGTGCTGAACGGCCGCGCCCACGGCGCCCTCTCCTCTTCCCCGAAACCCGAGCAAGAGGCGCTGCGCCACCCGGATGCCCTCTTTATGCCGTTTGCCGAGCCGTTGGCACAAGGCGATGAAGGCTTTGCCCTGCGCAAGGGGGATGATGCCCTGGCTGAGCAGTTCAACGAGTGGATCGCCGCCCGTCAAGCCGATGGCTGGCTCAAGGCGCGCCATGACTACTGGTTCAAGTCGCTGGCGTGGGAAGCGCAGGTCGCCAACCCCTGATGCTGATTGCTCTAAAAGAGACCATCCGGCGCATCATCCGTGAGCCATGTCGGAACATCAACTGGCTGGATGGGGCGATCGCCCTGATCCTGCTGCTGGCTGGCCTCTGGCTGGCCAGCCGCCTGCACATCGGGGTGGCCTATCAGTGGCGCTGGCATGAAGCCTTCGACCTGCTGTTCACCCCCGGCCCTCACGGCGAGTTACCCTACTTTTTCAGCGGTCTGCTCACCACCTTGCGCATCGCCCTGCTCGGCATGGTGCTGGCGCTGCTGCTCGGCACTGCGCTGGGGGTAGCCGCCTTCAGCCGCAGCCCTTGGCTGGTGATGCCCGCGACCCTGTTTATCCAGCTGATCCGCAATCTGCCGCCGCTGGTTTTTATCTTCATCTTCTATTTCTTTATCGCCAACCAGCTGCTGCCTGCGAGCGGCCTCTCCCGCTGGCTCGGCACCGTATCGCTCTCCCCGTGGCAAGAGGCGCTGTTTGGCCCACCCGCCCGCTGGGAGAACCTCATCTCAGGCAC
>NZ_QAJD01000128.1:0-9401 GCF_003061465.1 Aeromonas sp. HMWF017 | reverse complement strand
CACTTCAGACAGACGATGGCAGCGAGTGTACCACAGGGTGCTGAGGGCAGGATGAATGGCTGGGGTTTCAACAAGCAGTGCCTGGAGCCAATTCGCCTAGCTCAGCAGGCTCTCGATCACGATAGCCTGACGGGCGGGGGCCGAGCCCGCCAACAGCAGGGCGTGGCTGACCACATCGTCGATCATCGCCTGCGCCAGTCGGGTTAGGGGGCGCAGGGTCTCCCGTCCGCTGCCAACCGGCACCGCCAGCAGAATGATGGTCTGCACCGGCCCGATTTGAGAGCCCCACTCGATGGACTCTTTGCAGCTAAGCAGGGTCAGCGCTGGCTGGCTAATCCCTTCGCTCAATACATGGGGCATGGCAAGGCCCGGGCGAATGATGGTGGCCGAGACCTGCTCGCGCCGCTCTACCGCGGCGGTCAGTGTGGCGCGGTGGGTGACCAGCTCGGCGGGCAGCAGATCGATCAGATGCTCGAGCGCTTCGGCCTTGGTCAGCGGTTCGGGGCTGTGGGCCAGCTGGCGCAGGGCAAAATGGTAGTCGGGCAGGGCGTTGGCCAGTCGCAACTCCGCCAGCGCGGCGGTGCGCGGGCGCACCAGCGGTTGACCCAGTTCGCCGCACCAGCAGGTAAAGGCCATGTGGGCCAGTTCGGCATCGCACCCTTCAATTTGCAACTGGCAGAGATCGCCGGGCTGGGTGGCGAGGGTCAACAGGGAGAGCTGGTTGCTGGCGGCAACGGTCTGACGCCGGGTGAGGTTGGCGCAACGGATGGTGGATTTGAACATCCCCGCCAGCCGGTTCAACTGCTTGGCCTGGGTGATGCTCAACCCCTGCTGGCAGTAGAAGGTGATTTCGCGGGTCAGCATCAGGCCGGGATCGGCAGGGCCTTGAGTACGGCGTTGGCATCCAGCAGCACGGTTTCCAGTCTCACCTGATGGATGGTGCAGCCGAGGAAGCGCTCTTTCTGCTCAATCTCGATATCGGAGGCAATCAGCACCAGGTCGGCGCTGGCAATATCGCGGGCGGTCAGCATGTTCTCCATGCCCATGGCGCCCTGTGTCTCGACCTTGATCTTGAGTCCCAGCCCAGTGGCGGCTTTTTGCAGGGCATCGGCAGCCATATAGGTATGGGCGATACCGGTCGGGCAAGCGGTGACGGCGACGATCTTCATCTGCTCTCTGTGATGCTGACAAGGGGGAGCAACAAGATAGCGCCAGCGGGGGGCTTTTACCAAAAGTCCATATGAAAAGTGGGATCTTGATGGGGATATGCCCGTCCCTTGAACGGCAATGCAGGCTGATATGGGCTAGTTGGGAGTGGGGGTTCCCCAAAAAACAAGGGCCACCCCTGTGGGTGACCCTGAACAATCTGCGTCTGTTGTTATGGCTATCAGGCGGTCTGGGCGGCCAGCTCGGCGGCTTTCAGTTCGCGCTTGATGCGGCGGATCTTGCGCTCCTCGGCGACCGCGACACACCCCATCAGTACCAGACAGGCGGCGGCTGCGATATCCAGCGCCGCGAAGGTGCCGCTCCAACCGGTCAGACCGAAGATGGGGGTGCCATCGGCGATCATGCCCAGACCCAGTTTGGCGAAGCTGTCACCAATCAGGTAAGCGAAGGTGCCCTTGACGCCATCGGCCACGCTGATGCCCTGCTTGGGGACGAAGCCCACGGCGGCGACGCCGATCAGCAACTGCGGACCAAACACCAGGAAACCCAGGGTGAACAGGGAGCCCAGGAACATGAACTGGGTGGTGGCGTGCTGGTAGAGACCCAGGGTGGCGATGATCAGCGCCAGTGCCACGCAAGCCACCAGACCACGACGGCCATTGGCCAGATCGGAGAGGTAACCCCACATCAGGGTGCCGACCAGTGCGCCCACTTCGAAGAAGGTAAAGCCCTGAATGGCCACGTCTTTGGAGAAGCCCAGCTCCTGGTGGGCATAGACGGTGGACCACTGGTCGATACCGATACGCACCACGTACAGGAAGATGTTGGCAAAGCAGAGCAGCCAGATCACCTTGTTGAGCAGCACGTACTTCACGAAGATCTGCCACTTGGTCAGCTTCTGCTCCTCGGTGGCGATATCTTCTTCGCTCGCTACTTCGTCAAACAGCTCTTCCACCTTGCCAAGGCCGTAGGCTTCCGGCGAATCGCTACCAAAGCGCAGGCCGATAAAGCCGACGATCAGCGCGATGATGGAGGGGAAGATAAACATGCCGAGCACGTTGCCATCGAACAGGTAGTTGGCACCGAACAGCGCCACACCGGCCGCACCGGCACCGCCCACGTTGTGGGAGAGGTTCCACATACCCAGATAGGTGCCGCGCTTGTTGCGAGGGGTCCACTTGGTGATGGTGGAGTAGCTGCACGAACCGCCACAGCTCTGGAAGAAACCGCTCAGGGCGTAGAAGAAGATCATGAAGTAGAGGCTGAAACCTGTGCCGCCCATGCTGGCACTGAAGCCCAGCATGCAGAGTGCGGAGAGGATCAGCATCAGCGGCAGGAACTGCTTGGTGTTCTTGCCGTCGGCATAGTAGGAGACGATGGTCTTGCCCACCCCGTAGGTGATGGAGAAGCCAAGACCGATCATGCCGAGCTCGGTCATGGAGAGACCGTACTCCTGGATCATGTCATTTTGCGCAATGTTGAAGTTCTTGCGGATCAGATACATGGTCAAATAGCCAATAAATACAACCAGATAAGATTGCATAAACGGCTTGAACCAGAGCTTGCGCCGGGCTTCGACCGGCAGGTCCAGGGTGGGGACCCGGACCTGTTGGAGCAATTTCAACATCTTCGTTCATCCTCTGCGAGATAGACGGTATTTCCGCCGCGCCCCTCATTTGTAGATGGGTTGTTCGAGGTCACGCCACGGAAGGGGGAACGGAACGTCGGGGCTGTCAGCCGTTGCTGCGCTCGACGCTCCATCCATATAAACCCGGGCCCGGCACGGGATGACGGGGCTCATTGCCCGTCGCGGTGCGGGTCACGACATCAGGTGGAGTGACTCTAATAAGAGGGGCCAAAAATGGCTTGAGAGCCATCCCTAGCGGGACTAGGAAATTTTCCTAGTTTTTGCGCTTTCGCGGACAAAGCGTGAGAAACATCACACCGCTGATACCGGATTGCTGCCATTTCAGCCAGTTTGGCGCTTTGTGCGAGTGCTGGGCTGAGGAGGGGAGAGGCAAGAAGGGAGCCAGGGAAAGGCAAGGAGAGAGGTGAAGGGAGAGACGAGGAAGAGTGCTTATCGACCACCATTTCTCGGGGGGAGATATTGGGAAATACGGCTCGCCAGCCATCCCAAAAACAAGAGGCCACCCCGTGGGGTGGCCTCTTTTATGCTCTACGAGCCGCGATGGCGAGGGGCACTCAGGCCGCCTTGGCCAGGGTTACCTCGTCACTCTTTTTTACCCGCAGCTTTTTCAGGGCAACCGCGACCACGCCGGTGACGATGGCACCGCAGATCATGCAGAGCAGGGCCAGCAGCGGCTTGTTGACGGCACCCAGCAGGGCCACGATGGGGCCACCGTGGGCAACGCTGTTGGTGATGCCGAACAGGAAGGCCATCACAGCGGCGGTCATGCTGCCCAGCACGTTGGCCGGAATGACGGCGAGCGGGTCACGGGCGGCGAACGGAATCGCACCTTCGGAGATACCCACCAGACCCATGGCACCGGCGGCTTTGCCCGCTTCGATCTCGGACTCGTCAAAGATGCCGAGCTTGCGACCGAGCACAGTAGCCAGCGACATGCCAAGGGGCGCGGCCGGGATGGCGCAGGCCATGGCACCCATGAACTGGGTCTGACCGGAGGCGATCATGCCGACGGAGAAGAGGAAGGCCACCTTGTTGACCGGGCCACCCATATCAAAACCAGCCATACCACCCAGCACGATACCCAGCAGCACCAGACTGCCACCGCTCATGGAGAGCAGCATGGCGTTGAGGCCAGTCATCATGTCGGCAATCGGAGCGCCGATGATGAAGATGAATACCGCAGCGATAAAGAGCGACCCGACGATGGGGGCGATCAGGATCGGCACCAGCGGTTGCACCATCTTGTGGTACTGACGGGTGGCAATCCAGCGCACCAGATAGCCGACCAACAGGCCTGCAATGATGGCACCGATAAAGCCGGTACCGGCGTCAGCGCCGTAGAAGCTGCCGTTGTTGGCGATCCAGCCGCCGATAAAGCCCGGTGCCAGTGCCGGACGGTCACCGATGGCGTAGGCGATATAGCCCGCCAGAATGGGGATCATCAGGGTGAAGGCGGCCACACCCACGTTGAGGATCTGGTTCCACATGCTCCCTTCCGGGATCTGCATGCCGCTCGGGGTCGGGTTGCCGCCGATGGCCAGTGCCAGCGCAATCAACAGACCGCCGGTCACCACGAACGGGATCATGTGCGATACGCCGTTCATCAGGTAGCGATAGAGATCGGAACTGCCGCCCGCACTCTTCTCTTCACCCTTTTTATCTTCTTTGCCGGCCACATAGGCGGGGGCTTTCAGTGCCTGCTCGATCAGACCCTTGCCATCCTTGATGGGGGCCTTGACGCCGGTCTTGATCAGCGGCTTGCCAGCGAAGCGGGCCATGTCCACCTGCTTGTCGCAGGCGACCACGATGGCGGTGGCGCGGGCAATCTCGTCCACGGTCGGGCTGTTCTTGACGCCGATGGAGCCGTTGGTCTCCACCTTCACCTCATAACCCAGCTCGCGAGCGGCGCGCTCCAGCGACTCGGCCGCCAGATAGGTGTGGGCGATACCGGCCGGGCAACCGGTGACACCGATGATGAAACCCTTGCTGGTGGTCGGGGCCGCGCTCTGCTCCTCTTTCTTGGCCAGCAGCAGCGCCAGCGCATCGGCCGGGGTGTTGGCCGCCAGCAGCTTGGCGATAAAGCCCTCTTCGATCAGCTTGCCGGAGAGCTCGGCCAGCACCTCGATATGGTGATTGGCGCCGCCATCGGGGGAGGCGATCATGAAGAAAATGTGGGACGGCTTGCCATCTTCTGCGCCGTACTCGATGCCGTTGCGGCTGATGCCGATGGCGACCGCCGGGTTGCACACCGCCGCACTCTTGGCGTGGGGCAGGGCGACGCCCTCCTCAAAGCCGGTGTTGCCCAGCTCTTCGCGGGCCCACAGATCCTTGATAAAGGCCTGCTCGTCGCTGACCTTGCCTTGCGATGCCAGCAGGCGGGCCATCTCGGTGAAGACCTCTTCCTTACGCGTCGCTTTCAAATCGAGATTGATCAGATGTTCATTGATCAAGGTGGTGATCATGGCGCTCTCCCCGCTTCCGGTGACGGAAGCTATGCGTGAGTACGTATCGACGTACTGGATAAAAATGACCTGATCATTATCGCGGCTCGCCCGCCCCCTCCCTATCGGACAAATGTGCTAATCACTGGATTTTTGTGCGCAGTAAAACGCGATGTGATGAAGATCCCGTTTTCAGGCAGGACTCACCATTTTCAGGTCATTGCTGATTTTTTCTTTAAAAACAAATAAATGGATTGTGGTCGGCCACGTAACCAGGTTTGTAATGCGTCATATCAATAAATTAATCACCAGCGGGGTCTGGATTTATATGTGGTTTTAAGGCGTGATTAGATGTGACCTTTCTCACAAAAATTCGCAGTTTCGTCGTGCGGATTAGGATTTTTATGCGCCTGATGGCGGAGGCCAATCGCATTGGCTGGGCGAGCGCAGAGGGGTGTTGTTTGGGAAGAAAGTGTGGTGGCAAGAGAGGGATGGCTGAAAAGAGAGAGGTGATAACGCGAACGTTCGAATACGCTGCGCTATTCGAACCTGCGGATTACACAATATGCGCCACCGACCCCAGCCAGTTGGGAACTTGTTGCCGATACCACTCCAGATATTGCTGTGCCTGCGGCTTCTCTCTTCTGGTCAGCAGATTGGTGACCTCAATAATCAGCCAGCACTTGGCCATGACGAGATGGCGGAGCAACCGGTCGCCAGAGAGCAGCGAACTGTGGCGCAGATAGCGTTCAATGATGGTTTCATACTCAGCCAGCGAACCCATCCGCGGCACCAGCGGGGCCAGATCGATGGCCGGACTGCCATAACCAAATCGCTCCCAGTCAAACAACACCAGCTCACCATTGTTGCGGGTGCCCCAGTTGCCCTCATTGCTATCTCCCGAAATCAGGCATGACTCCTCGAATAGTTCGTGACCAAGTTGCTGGATATGGCGGATCTTCTCGTTTACCGCTTCCGGCAGGCAGAGTACAGAGAGCGCCTCGTTGGTGTCGGCGAGCGACCAGCCGTGAGTTTTAACCGCAAAGTCGGGCTGATAGTTGGCGTTATGCAGGCTGGACAGCTGAGCAAAGGTCTGTTCGTTGTGGTGCAGCTGCGTGAGCGTGACCGGATGAGGGATCTGCTCAAGGAACAGGATCTCTCCTTCGGCCCTGAGCAGGGCAGGTGTGTTGAGCCCGCTCAAATGCGGGGCTGCACGTTGGTAGAAATGGCGCTCGACAGGCGATGCGCCGCTTTTTCTGATACAGGGCTTGCCATCCAGCAGCTGGATATTTGCCGAAGCGCCCCCCATTTTCGCCAACTCCTGTTGCGTCATCCTCTACCCCGTTAGCTATGAGTAGTCAGTTGGGTGAGATAGCTATTTACCGCTGTGCGAGTCGTGAAACGGTGCTTGTCGTTTGGGAATCGATCAAACAGCTCGTGATGGAATTGGCGGGAGCTTTTGCCGGCTCGTTGCCCATATTCCGATGCCCACACCAGCAGTTGTTGAAAGTTCTTTTCCGCTGCCACTGCATCGCGCTGTTTGGCACTTTCCGAGCCACGCAACAGCAGCGAATCACGGCATACAGACCAGTCGAGATCCAGAAAGAGCAGGGTATCAGCGGCATCAAGCAGTTGCTCGGCTAGGGCACCAAATACCCCTTCGACCACCCATGAGGGCGCTTGAGCAAGTGTTTGAATGGCATGGTCAATCTCATGCTGGGGCCGTTTTTGGTTAAAGCCGCCCGGTTGCCAGACGATGGTGTCAAGATTGACCTCGCGGATAGTTAACCCCTCAGCCAATCGAGCCGCCAACCAGCTTTTGCCCGATCCCGAGTTGCCAATAATCAGAATTCGTTTCATCTATGAGTGCTCTTTTCTGGAACAGATATCTGGAGGCTGGAAAGTAGAGGTGCAATCAACGTAGTGAATTGCACAGCTTATTCGGTTGGAACGAATACAGAGCGGAAGGTAGAGTTTATTACGCGAATATCAGAATATGCTCCGATATTGGAAAAACATTCCTTGAGCAACAAGGTCGTTATACAGTCCAATCTACCAAGTGTTCAGCATTCAATATAACATTTTTCACTGTAGGCATAAGGATCATCTCTCCAGCAACAATCGTGAAGCTAAATCGGTACTCCTTTTCTGTGGAGAAAGATGGCGGCTTAACAAAAGCCATATCTGAAATTTTTTTCATAAAGTGTTCTATCGTAAAGTCGCTGGCGTCAGATATATGAACCTCACGACTTAAGTAAGATACAGGTTCATGTCGGCAGTAAATTGACAGATTTTCTAATGATATATTTTGATCGACGATGTGATTACCTGAGTGACGTCCGGATAGAATACGTGCACGGAGTAGTTTTGAAAGTTCAATTCCAAGGCTATGAGCTTTTGATGCTGTCATATACCAACAGTCATCGTAATTTGGAAATAGTCCAATAGCATCTCGCTTTTTTCTAACGCGTGATACGCAAAAAATAAATCCGTTAAGAGCTTCTCGATGTATTCTTGCTCGAGTGTCCCGTATCTTGAGTGATTTTTCTGTACGTTCAATAATATGAAGATTCTCTATGGCTGCGCTCATCCGCCCCATGATTCTTGGTTGGTTCTCATCTCCTCCTACACTAATTACTCCCTGTAGGATGAAATTGAACCATTTAGGCTCAATCTCAACTGTTCCGTCAAAATTGAGTACAAAAGAGTATTTACCTTCACCATCATCGACGATTTGATCGCTTTCTATATCTCTATACTCATATAATGTACCCAGCTTTATTGTTTTTCCAGTTTTCAAATTGTCCTTTTTGTAGCAGTTTTTTGCTAGAAGCATTCTCATTACTCCATTTTAAATTAAGATGAGTATCCCTAGAGTTTTTTTATAAACGATCTTGTAAGGCCATGGGTTTAACTTTTACAAAGAACTTACTATGGCGAAATGTTGTGGGATAAATTAGTAAGTTGATATGTGTATCTCATAAGGCGACTTTCAAAAATTAAATTTTCCACCCCTGCCATTAATCACTATGATAATTAATTGCCCAACAGTTTACATCGACTTTTACTGCCATTGGAAATAGCTGTACACATCGTCGTTATTAAATCCATCTACATTCTGGCTGTAGAATACAAGCGGTGTGACCTCTTGTGTCAGACCTGTAGATTAGTGCTACGTAACCGGACGTTCGCGAATGTTTTATCAATATCTCGCTTATTGGGCTTCGTTTCGCTCAGCGCCAACCTACAAACACCACGCTACCGCCCGTGGATTACAGCCTCCAGCCTGCTGCGGTTATCCGGCGATGTGGTGGATGGCGAAACGGCTGCACAGGGTTATCTCTGCAAGAGTGGTTGCCAAGTGAGGCATATTAATCGAGAGAGGGGCAGGGGGAAACCGCAGTCGGGCAAAAACCTGCCAAAGATCAACAAATTACTTATTAAGTGACTGCTATCTGACCGCTTGGCACAGCAGCCGCAGACAGAGCTTCATCTCTTGCCGGGTGCTACCGCCACTCAATACTCCAGAAACTTCTCCCCGCAGCGTTCGCAGATCAGATGTTTTACATGGGTGGCCTGATAGGCGAGGGTCTGGCCGAATACCGCATTGGTCAGGCTGCTGGAGCGAAAGGCTTGCCAGAAGGCTTTGCGCGGATCCTTGGGCATGATGTCCTGGCTGTGATCGCGGGCGACCAGCACCACGATATGGCGGGTACGCTCCCTGCATTTGTCACAGCGATGGATTTCACTCGGCGGGTTCTGGTCGTGCGTGTGGCTCATAAATGGGCTCGTGAAGAGAGTGGACGCACATCATATTCCTCTTCACTTGGCTCTCAATCTCTCCTTGCCGGCGCAGTGAGCAGCCTCACGTTTTGCGCTGCTGCAGGCTTGCCCAGCCAGCTCAGGCCGACTCCCGCTTCTGCGGTTTGCTGGTGAGCGGTGATGATATGGCGGGTGGGGCGAGCTCGGGCGCCCAGCCAGTTCAGGCCGACTCCCGCTTCTGCGGTTTGCTGGTGAGCGGTGATGATATGGCGGGTGGGGTGAGCTCGGGCTTGTCCAGCCAGCTCAGGCCGACTCCCGTTTCTGCGGTTTGCTGGTGAGCGGTGATGATATGGCGGGTGGGGTGAGCTCGGGCTTGTCCAGCC
>NZ_QAJD01000127.1:7445-50598 GCF_003061465.1 Aeromonas sp. HMWF017 | reverse complement strand
TTCTTTTACGTGATGAATGGTTTCTAGCAACATGCCGCCTGTGCCGCAGGCAGGATCGTAAACACTTTCGCCTGCTTGCGGATCTAGGATATTGACCATTAAGCGCACAATGGTGCGCGGGGTATAGAACTCACCGGCTTTCTTGTTGGCTTTATCCGCAAAGCGTTTAATCAGGTATTCGTATGCGCGGCCCATATCATCGTTACGAACACTGGCTACGCCCATATTCACTTTATTGAAGTGATTGAGCAGCGTAGCTAAGAGCTCATCAGATAGGCGCTCTTTGTTGGTCCAGCTGGCATCACCAAATATGCCATGCAACTTCGGGTTGGCTAACTCGATGCCTCTAAACGCATCCTTCAATGCCTGGCCAAGGTCTTTGGTTTCGGCAAAGACATCTTTCCAGTGGCAATATGCAGGAATTTGGATGCGGTGGAACATATCGCTTTTGGCAAGCTCTTCATCACCGACTTGCTCCATCGCCTCAAGAAACTCTTCGTCGTACACATCGCAGATACGCTTGAAGAACAAGATGGGGAATATGTATGTTTTGTAGTCAGAAGCATCGATGGGCCCGGTGATAATATGAGCGGCATGCCAAAGGTGGGCTTCAAGGTCTTTTAGGTTAATCAGAGTCATTCATTTTTCTCTTGTCGATACTGCGACGCTGGAACCTTTTGCAGCAAATCAGGCTCTTCACAGTCACAAAGTGATTGTGCTGCGACTAAGTCCGCTATCCCTCACTACATCGGCTATTTGCATCTTGTACTTGCCCATCAATCGGGCAAGGTCAAAGCCGTCGTTACGGTTGCATCCTTAGACTGTTGCCGCTATTGGATTGAGTTGACTGCCATTCTACCGCCTTGCTCGGATGCCATAAACCGTTATGGATGCTTTTGGGGCGATGTTCTTGTGGCAAATGAGAGGTGACGGACTATTTGGTCAGTAGGTCAATGAGGGGGCGATGGATGTTTGGCTGATGGTGGCGCGTGGGGTGAATCCGTACTGTGTTCCCCTTATCCTGCATGCATGTGATCAGGTTGCGCTTATTGTGCTGTGACAACATGGCTGCCAGCTAGATGAGCCATCATGTTTGGGGTCTACCTGCGTCTTGTTTATATGTATCAAAAATGGTGGTTCCGGTGGTTCAGTGGTTCCTACACCCCGCCAGCCCTCGCCACGACTGGGTTTGTGGGTGAGCCAGTCTGCCGGGAACCACTGGTTCCGCGAACCAGTGAGCAGTTCAAGCCTCAACATGCCTTTGAGTTTGGAACCACTGGAACCAGTGCGGAACCAGTCACATTTAATTAAGTGGTTCCGGCTATAAGCCTTATGTAGCCAGAGATTGCGCTATCTAGAAACCAGTGAACCAGTAGAACCACTGTTTTTTTCCCTTTCACGTGCGCGAGCCTTGAAGAAGGGGCCGCACTTGGCAGCCCCTTGATTCCTTCTGGTTGGCCTATTCTGTCTCGTCAGCCAACACCAGATCGGTCAGCACATAGACCCGTGCCCGCTTTCCGGTCGGGAGCGGCCTCAACAACTGATAGCGCCCTTCACCATTAAGCAGGTATCCCGCTTTGGCTGATAGCTTTGCGGCCTTCTTGGCATCGCGTCCGCTGGTGATCTCAATCCAGCCTGATGGGTCAACCCAGAACTCCAGCGCTTCATTGGTGCCCTGCTTGGGATTACGCCGATAGCCCACCGCATTTGCCGGTCGGTGGTTCGGGTCGCTCAAATCAACAAAGCGGGTGTACTGGTGAGCCCGCATAAAGGCGCGGATCTGCATCAGGGTGGCGGCGTCCTCCTGGTTACCCAGATGTCCCCGCTCTGCCAACCATGCCTTGAGGCAGACTCTCACCGCCCTGATAGCTTCCCCCTCTGGCCAGCCTGTCACGCCCAGCTTGGTAGCCAACTCGCCGGCTGCGGCCACCAGTGCGAACCGGTTGATAGCGCGGCCTACCTGGTTGCCTGCGCCATGCGGGGTTAACTCAGTGGCAAGGCGCTTGATCTCACCCCTAAGGTGCTCGCGGTGCGGCTCCATATCGTTCGTCAGCCCCTTCACAAAGGCGTGAAAGGCGGTGCCGTGCTGGCTGTCGGCGCGGGCCTTGAGCGTATCGGCGAAGCTGCGACCATCCGCCATACCATGCAACCGCTCAAATGCGCCATGCTGCCCGGTGTCGCTCGGGATCTGGATGGTGCGCACCTCCATTCCTGCTTGTGTGCGCGTACCATCTTCAGAAGCATGATCTTCAAGGCTCAATTCGCCAGTGGAGAGGAACAGCAAGCGCCATGCCTTGCGCTCCCTCAACTCCCCATCTTGCTTGAGACGGCCTCTACCTTGGCCGTTTGCCAGCATGTAGGCTGTTTTTCCCACATCCTTCCCGGCCTGCTCCCCAATTTCATCCAGACAGAGCAGGGCATCATTGCGGCGGTTGGCGATTCCTTCGATAGCGTTACCGGTTGCCCGCCACGTCTGACAATAGCGATCTGGGTTTCCGTAGACACTGGCTGCGGCCTTCATGATAGTGGTCTTGCCGTCGGTACTCTCGCCCTTGAGGTGGAACCCACCGCCCTCCATGCCTACCAGAGTCAGCAGTGGGGCCGCAAAGGCGAGCGACAGCGCAAAGCACAGCCGGGAGTTACCCACGGCCAGCGCCGCCACACCCTGTTGCCATTCGGCCAAGGTGCCGCGTTCGGTAAAGTCGCTGGCTGCGTAGCCAGTTGTTTGCAGGATCACCCCCTCAGCGTCAGGTCCTATTGACCCTTGTGGCAGCACATAGGCATTACCATACCAGCCGGTACGTTCCACACAGGTGATCCGCTTATCGGGCTGACAAGCCATCAGGTACTCGGCGAGTTTACGTTTGCGGCCCAACTCAATAAACGGCAAGCCCGCATCCAGCAGGGCAGTGAAGACCTCTTCACTGTTGCGCGGGATCAAGGAGCGAACAGGCATCGACCATTGGCGTGTTCTTCCCGCGCTATCTTGCCACTCCAGCAGGCGGCCATAGCCACGGCCATGCTCATCACTGGTTTCAGCCAGCACCCGGAGCGGGCTGGATATGGGTACCAGTTCTTGCCTGGCATCGTTTCCCCGTCCAACCGTCTCCCAGGCGCAGAGGCGATTGCCTTGGAAATCAAACCCGTTTGGCAAATCCGGCACGTACGCTGATTTATCATGGCGATCAGGGTGAAGCGGTAGTACTTCGGCCTGCCAGTGCTCCGGTTCCTTCTGGCTAGCTTCTTTGGCTTGGGGGTTAGCAGTGCTCGGTCTGGCGCTCATGATGGCCTCCTTGGTTGCGTTCAGCCCGTGGGTTTGGTGGTAGTCGTTCCAGTCACCGGCAACCGGTGGCAGGGCTACCAGCCCGCCTACGGTTGAGGCGGCTTGTTCGGCCTTGGCCTTGCCGGGGTTGCCCTTGGTGTTGGTGTCATTGTCGCCACACAGCAGGATCCGGGCCTCAGGATGCTGGCTGCGAGCAATGGCGGCCACTACAGCCAAGTTGCCGCAATCCATCGCACAATAGACCGTCGCTCTGGTAGCCAAATGAACCGATAGACCGGTGGCATAACCCTCGACAATGGCAATCAACTCCCCACCCTCGATACGGTGAAACGCTCCGGCCTTCTGTCCGCCCGCCAGATAACGTTTGCTGCCGTCATGGCTGATCAGCTGTACGTTCACCAGTTCGCCAGCCTCATTGGTCAACCGGATCACCGCGCTACCGGCCGGGTAGTTCTTGTCGCCCACACAGATCGTGGCGCGATTCACCGCATTCAGGCGTTCGGCAAAGCCCTTGCTCGTCAGGTAAAGGGACTCCCCCTGCTCACAGTCGCGGAGAATGGCAGCAGCACGGCGGGCAGCCTGCTCACGCTGTTGCTCGCCCCGCTTGCGCGCCTGCTCTGCCTTGGCTTGCTGCTGCTGACGAATGCGCTCACGTTCAGCCGGATCCAGCCCACCGGCAGACAGGCCCACCAAAGGGGCAACCAGTTCGGCGGCCTCCTTGGGGGTCTTGCCCATAACCTTGCAAACCAGATCCAGCCCGTCACCTGCCCCACACTGGTTGCAGATGAAGGTACCGCGCCCCTCCTTATCATCGAGCCGAAACCTGTCCTTGCCATCACAACAGACAGGGCAGGGGCCATGCTTGCCATGGCGCGGGGTGTCGATACCCAGCTCCGCCAGCAGTTTGGGCCAGTGGCCACAGGCTGCGGTGACCGCATCCGAAACAAAGGTTTTAGCTAGAGTCATGATGACTACCCCTCGTTCACCTGTACGACGTCGTTCGGTTGATGCCGTTGACCATGGACACAGGGATGCTCCTTCCCGGTGTGCCACGAGCTGAGAGGTTCAGTCGCCAAGCTGTTGATTTTGGGCAAAGCTTCGCCCTGAGCGATACGCCCATTGCTTGCAATGATCATGTTTAAACCTCGGTTAGGTAGCGTGCAGGTGACGGGCGATTAATGCCTGGCCAAAGGGAATCGCATTGCGCGGCTGGCTCACGCGATTGATATGGCGGTAAAGCACATCCTTCCTTGAGATCCTGTGGTGAAGGCGTATCTCGAGAATAGAGTGGTGGCAGTTCAGATAGCGCAACCCAACATGAGCAGACAAGGCACCAGCGTCTTTGGTACGACTTTCCTGCAAGTGGTGAGCGGCCAATTCCAGTTTGGTGCTATGGCCGGTTGGTTGAATGCTGCCGCCCACTGGCTTGGGTTGGGTCGTGCCGTTCTTCGGTACTGCCTTTTTGGGAGAGTTCATCGCAGTCACCTATGCCGTCGAATTGCGAGCAGCAATACGGGCCGCCATCCATTCAACCACTTCAGACTCTAAAAATGCGACGGACCGACCATGTTCGCTCAAGCGGATGGTTTTCGGGAAAGAGCCTTGTGCCATCAGATCGTAAATACTTGATTTGCTCAGGCCGGTGCGCTGGATCACTTCACGAATACGGATCAGGCGTTGGGTGGTAGAGCTATCCATATATGACCTCACTCGTCATTAGTGTCAGAGGGGTCATTAAAGGGTGTAACGGTCTTTAAAGGCTAGGGGAGGAGGCAATTAAAACCTCCCCTAGGTTTTCGTACAGGGGGATCACTACAGTAGGTGTTGTCCCCAGATTCGCGGAGAAGTGAGAGACGACGTCCTTGAGAACTAGTGGAGGGATTTTTTACTGGGCGTTTTGGGCGCGCCACCGTTAGGTTTCCAATTTGCAATTGCCGCTAGATCTTGAAGATCCTTTAATGGTGTACCTTCACTATCGACCAAGCCGAAGTTGTCAGCATTTTTCGTGAGGAATTTCAGTAGGCTCTGTTTGGGCGTTCTGCCGGGTTGTTCAATGTAGTTGTGCCAAGCTGAAGCTGCCGCAGCTAGCTTGGGAGCGTAGCGGTCATGCTTAGGGTTTAGAAATGCGAGCTGGCGATCTTGCTCGGCTACCTTTTGCTCCAACTGATGTACCCTCTCGGCGAGTGTGACGTTCTGTTGGATAAGAGGGGTTGGCTCCTGACTTTGGCTGTGTGAAATGCTCACTGTGGAGTTTGAGTTGCAGGGATACTTTCTATGATTTGTCAGGCACTCAGACATGAACGAGACAACAGACATTGCTAGCAAATAATTATGTTGCTGATAGTGCGTAGATTTTCTGTGGTATTTAAACGCGATTTCTAATGAGGGTGCTTTTTCTAACATTAAGTCATCTTCCGTGTAGTGCCTTGTTTGTGTTTCCGGATCTGGCAGGGAGATGTTCTCACTCTCCCGCCAAGATACTCCCGCAAAGTTGTCGGTTTACTCGTTGACCTGGAGTACTTTGGTACCGCTAGCCAAGGACAGATTTACCCTGGCTAGCCTGCTCAATGTGATTGCTCCACCAACTCATCATGGTTACCCGCTGCTCGAAGTAGTCGGAGCGGTTAAAGGCGAAGTGGATCTTGCTTTCATTGATATGTGCCAGTGCAGCCTCAATGACATGAGAGGCAAAGCCTTGATTTAACAGAATGTTGCAGCCCAATGAGCGCAATCCTTGGGCCACTAATCGACCTCCGTACCCCAGCTGTTTCAGGGCTGTATTGGTGCTTCGGTTGCTGATATGGATGTGTGGGTTGCTATAGCTGGGGAACACATAGGGCTGATGGCCGCTGATTGGCTTCATACGTTCCAATAGCGCGATCGTTTGCGGGGTGAGCGGAACCCGGTGAGGGCGATTCTTACTCATCTTGTCGCTGGGAATAATCCAAATCTTGTTCTCCAGATCAATCTCATCCCAACGGGTACCGGCAGATTCCCCTGGACGCACCAGCGTATGAAGGTTCCATTCAATTTGGCTGCGAATGGTGTGATCGAGGCGCCCGGCTGCGATGTCAGTCATCAGCAAAGAGAGTTCGTCTGGTGTGATGGTGGGCATGGACTTCTTGGTGGGCTTCTGGAATTCCTCGCGAATGGCAGAGCAAGGATTAGCATCGATCAGGCCGAGGTTAACGGAATAGTCGAGAATTGCGTTAATCCGCTTACAAAGGCGTCGTACAGTCTCATGTTTGCCATCAGCCTCAATCGGACGAAGTATCTCAATGATTTTGGGAGCTCGTATCTGATCGATGGGCATGGAACCTATGAAGGGCAATACATACAGCTCAAGGGTGCGCCACGAGGCTGCTGTATAGGCTTCACTGACACAATTGTGTTGCAAGGCATAAAGCTTTGCTGCAACAAAAGCCACTGAGGGGCCACCGTCAAAATGGCTTGTTTCAGACTTAGGGATAAAGCGCAGGTAGGGATTGGTTGTTGGTTGTTCCATATTCGTCTCCAATGGTCGTTATTGACGACTGTATTGGAACACGTCGAAGCACCCTCAGGGCAACAGCCTCAGGGCTCAGGGTATGGTGTTCAGCAGGGGGGAGGGTATAGCTAAACCCTCGCCATTACTGGATTTGATACCCTCAGGGGCGGGGACTTTGGATTTCTAATCTCTGGGCTCGGGTATTGCTATTGAGCCATCGTTCAAAGTGTTCCAACACCTAACGGGATAGCAAAAGTGGTTGTAAGGTTTACCACAGTGTTTAACTTGTGACTTGTTGTGACATGCTGGTTTACATGAGAGGAATCCACTTGAGTTTAATTAATCTGGTTTTGTGAGCGTCTCTTAGCCAAAAGTTCATATTCTTAACGTGAAAAGGAACGTTTTTTTGTAACACTGGAAGGTGGAGACTTCTAAGGGCGGGCCACTATCGATATTGCTTCAGCCCGCTTATAAGAGCTACAGCGCGGATCTTGCCGTAGCCATTCGAACATGTCTTTGTTGCGAGGGTATGTATCTTTGTCGTTAGGATCCCAGTTGTTCCCCCAAGCATACTCTTGCAGTTCTGCCACCAATTGAAGGGATGGTGTTAGGTAGCGAAATTTGGGGGCTTCTGCCATGTGGTTTACGGTCTCACTTTCAGCTTGTTGCTGGAGTTCTACTGTTGCTACAACTGGTTTGGCGAGAGTTGTGTCTTGCTCGTTTGATTTGGCGTCATATGAGAGGGAGTGAGCGGTATTGTAAGCCTTGGGATGGGGGTAAATCTCGGTGAGGACATTAAACAGCTCCGGATTATATACTTTCAGTCCTTCTATGTTTTCAACAAGCCATGGCCATAAGTCATCGGCTTTGAAAGTAGCGTTAGAAGGCACAGCTCCCTTCATCAAAGCAGCGTTAATATTATCAATACCGATGATTACTTCACTCATACAAGATTCCTCGTCCTTGTAGAACTTGACTGAAACAGGTTCAGGGTCTCGATGTCCCCACCTTAAGTTCTCAAGTAGTGCATCCCTTACGATTGCTGCCAGCCCCCATTCGAGATTGTGTACTTCGGCCTCAGTTAACTCGCTATTATCCAGAGACGGGTCGATACCAGCGACTATCAGACTAGCTCTATTCGCAGAGACAAATTTATTAATGCGGATGGATGTTTTATTTATCATGCGTGTTTTTTGTGTAGGACTTTGTTGGGTTTGAAAGACCTGCGGGCAAGGTTTTCCCGCTTTTCTCTCCGTCGAGATAGACCCGGTGGGATTCGGTTTATTCGTTGACCAGTTTGAGCGCCTTAGTGCCGCTTGCCAGAGACAGGCCTCCTTGGCTGGCGTTCTCTATGTGGTCACTCCACCAGCCCATCATGATCACCCGCTGCTCAAAGTAGTCAGAGCGGTTGTAGGCGCGACGGATTTCGTTCTCATCGGTGTGGGATAGTGCGGCCTCAATGGCGTCAGGGTTGAAGCCCTGTTCGTTGAGCGTGGTACTCCCCAGCGAGCGCAAACCATGAGCCACGAGTCGCCCGCCATAACCAAGCCGTTTTAAGGCGGCATTGGCACTTTGGTCGTTGATGTGACCAAGCGGATCGCGGCGGCCAGGGAACACAAAAGGACGGTGGCCGCTGATCGGCTTCATGCGCTCCAGCAGAGAGAGAGCTTGCGGGGTCAGCGGAACCCGGTGGGGGCGATCCATCTTCATCCGCTCAGCAGGGATATTCCAGACTTTGGCGTCAAGGTCTATCTCATCCCAACGGGTACCGGCTGATTCGCCCGGGCGCACCAAGGTATGCAGGCTCCATTCAATTTGGCAGCGCGTGGTCGGGTCTAACCGACCATTGGCAATGTCAGCCATCAAAAGCGGTAACTCGTCCGGTTTGAGGGTCGGCATGTGCTTTTTGGCTGGCTTCTTGAAAACCTTGCGTATCGCTGAGCAGGGATTGGCATCGAGCAGGCCATGGTTAACGCTATAGTCGAGGATTTCGTTAATCCGCTGACAAAGGCGGCGTACAGTCTCATGTTTGCCATCTGCCTCAATCGGACGAAGTATCTCAATGACTTTGGGTGCTCGGATCTGGTCGATGGGCATGGAACCTATGAAGGGCAATACATACAGCTCAAGGGAGCGCAACGAATCTGCGGCATAGGCTTCAGTTACATCATGGCGTTTGAGATCCAGCCACTTAGATGCCATGTGTTCAAAGGTGTTGGTGCTGGCTTCTTCCATGGCTTTGACCATGGCGGCCTGTTCTTCTTTGTGGAGCTTGGGATCAATGCCTTGGGCCAGCAGGGCGCGAGCCTCTCGCAGTAGTTCACGGGCTTGGCCAAGGGACACCTCTGGGTAAGTGCCAAAACTCATGTTTGTGCGCTTATTGTCAGAAGGCTTTGAATATTTGAAGGCCCAGAGCTTTGAACCCGCTGCACTGATCCTCAGTTCTAACCCATCACCATCGCGCAAGGTGGTCATCTGGCCTTTCGCCTTAGCGTCTTCGGATGGCTTGGCGTTCTTAATTTTTGGGTCGGTTAATCTGCAGTTACCTGTTTCGCGCCTCTTTTTCTCCACCGTCACCTTAATGCTCCTTAGTACCATCGAATTTAGTACCACCAACCTTGTGGTACTAATTATAGTACTAGTGAAGCTGGTTTTAGGCGACCACTTCAGACTTCATCGGACAACAAAAAACCCGCAAAGCCTTACGCTGTGCGGGTTTCTGTACTTCTTCGTTCCTTCTAGGAACAATATTTGGTGGAGCTGGGGGGATTTGAACCCCCGTCCAAAATTACTACATCCTTGGCACTACATGCTTAGTCACTCTTTACATTCGCCAACCCGCTGCGGAGAGACACGCCACGAATTGACTAGCTCGATTGGTTTTAATGCTTCCGCCCCGAGCAGGACTTCCACACGATCCTGTGAAGGATGACCTTCCGATTCCCTAGGACACAGGCAAGCTAGGGTAGAAGGGCTCTATGCAGGTTATTAAGCTGCTAGTGCGTAGTTTTCGTCGTTTGCGACTATTTTTTTGCGGTTTATTAACGAGGCCTACCGCACCTCGGCATGCACCTTGGGTTTCGTGAATCTTGTCGAATCCAGAATCAGCCCCAAGTTGTTAATTGCGATTGTACGCAAAAATGCTGTCATAGCAAGGCGTTGATACCCATTCCCTCTGGCAGCCAGTCTGTTTGCCGATTTATTGTACGCAGCTGAGCCTGAAGAGCCAGCTGCGCTGGGGGAAGGTGAACCGGCGTCCTGATCCTGCCAGTCGCAGGTTAGCCGCGATGCTTGTTCTTCATGATGCGGGCTTTTTCCCGATCCCACTCGCGGGCCTTGGTATCTTCGCGCTTGTCGTGCTCTTTCTTGCCCTTCACCAGGCCGATCTCGACCTTGACCCAGCACTGTTTCCAGTAGAGGGCGAGGGGAACTATGGTGTAGCCCTGACGGGCAATCAGGCTTTCGAGCTTGTCGAGTTCACGACGGCTCAGCAGCAGTTTGCGGGTGCGGGTCGGGTCACATACCACATGGCTGGAGGCCGCTTGCAGTGGCAGGAAGCTGGAGCCGAACAGATAGGCCTCGCCATCGCGGAAGATGACATAGGCTTCGCTGATGTTGGCCTTGCCCGCCCGCAGGGATTTGACTTCCCACCCTTGCAGGGACAGACCCGCTTCGATCTTCTCTTCGATGAAGTATTCGTGGCGCGCGGTTCTGTTGAGTGCAATGGTGCTGGACCCGGCTTTGTTTTTACTGTTTTTTTTGCTCATGACGGGCGATTTCCGGCAATGACTAGGAGGCTCGTATTATACGTAGGCAGGGGCGGCTGTAAAACGCGCAGCAGGTCAAGTGGTGGCTTTCTGAGCGGTTTGGCTGAGGTTTTACCTCCACAACCCCAAACATGGTGATAAAATCGCGCCGATTGGATGAGGAAAAGCCATGCCCCGAATTACGCGCAGTGCCCTGGTGATGTTCAGTGCAGAACAGATGTTCAAGTTGGTTAACGATGTGGATGCCTATCCGCAGTTTTTGCCCGGCTGTGTCGGCAGCCGTGTCCACGAGGCTGGCGATGACTACATGATGGCGTCGGTCGATGTGGCCAAGGCGGGGATTGCCAAGACCTTTACCACCCGCAATCAGCTGGATGTGAACCGTCAGATCAGGATGGAGCTGGTGGATGGCCCGTTCCGCAAGCTGGCGGGCTGGTGGACCTTTACCCCGCTCGATGTCGACGCCTGCAAGGTGGAGTTTGATCTCGATTTCGAGTTTACCTCCAAGCTTATCGAGGTGGCATTTGGTCAGGTGTTCCGCGATCTGGTGAGCTCCATGGTCTCCGCCTTCTCCAACCGGGCGAAGGAGGTCTACGGTGTCTGACCAGCTCAACATCGAGGTTGTCTATGCCTTGCCGCAGCAGCAGACGGTGATTGCCCTGCGGGTTGCGCCCGAGACCTGCGTGCTGGCGGCCATCGAGCAGTCCGGCATCGTACAAAAACACCCCGAGATTGACTTGTCGGTCAACAAGTTCGGCATCTACAGCCGACCGGTGAAAGGGAGCGAGCCGCTGCACGACGGCGATCGTATCGAGATCTACCGCCCGCTCAT
The DNA here is from genome assembly GCF_003061465.1 of Aeromonas sp. HMWF017. Lineage (NCBI taxonomy): Bacteria > Pseudomonadati > Pseudomonadota > Gammaproteobacteria > Aeromonadales > Aeromonadaceae > Aeromonas > Aeromonas sp. HMWF017. The sequence goes on along the minus strand of NZ_QAJD01000127.1, from coordinate 39,229 downwards.
CGCCGATCCCCGCGAGATGCGTAAAAAGCGCGCCGAGAAGGCCAAAGAGGAGGGGAGAGCCGATAGCGTGACCGGTGGTCGCCCCGATGTGCATCGCAAGCTCCGCGAGTAGCGCTCAGGTTCTTCTTGCAGAAAAAAGGCGCTGAGGCGCCTTTTTTTGATCCCGTTAGCCGGTGAGCTGGCCAAGGGGATATCAAGAGAGGGCTGCTTCTGCCACACCCAGTCGTGCACGGGCCCAGGCGGCCAGTAGCTCTACCCCGCTTTGCATCACCCGCTCATCGAAATCGAATTCGTTGTGATGGTGCGGCGCCGCCAGATCGGCCCCCAGGATGAGGTAAGCCGCTTCGCCCCCCTGCTTTTGCACCCGCTCCATCAGAAAACCGGCATCTTCGCTGGCGCCAAAGCGGCGAGTCTGGATGGTGGCGAGTCCCTGCTTGCGGGCCAGCGCCGCCAGCTCGGCCTGCAGTGCCGGGCTGTTGTCGAGGGCAATGGCCTCACCCTGCTTGATGATGCGATAGGTGACACCGTGGGCGAGGGCTGTCCCTTCGACGATGCGCTGTACCTGACTGAACATGTAGTCGTTGAGCGTGCTGTCGGCGCCGCGGGTTTCACCGCGCAGCTCTGCATGATCGGGGATGACGTTGCGGCCGCTGCCAGCGTGAAGCTGGCCGACGTTGATGCGGGTCATGCCATCGCGGTGGCGGGGAATGCCGAGCATGGCGGTGGTGGCCATGCAGGCGGCTGCCAGCGCATTGCTGCCGGCATTGGGTTCGAGTCCCGCGTGGGCGGCGGTGCCCATAAAGTGGACGTCGAACTTGGTGGAGCAGAGAAATTCGGTGGGGTTGATCACCAGCTCGCCGCTGCCAGCGTGAATACCGATATGGAGCGAGAGCAGGGCATCTACGTCATCGAGTGCGCCACCGGCAGCCAGCGCCTTGCCACCGCGGCACCCCTCTTCGGCGGGCTGGAAGAAGAGCTTGATGCGCCCGCACAGCTGCTCCTTCATCGCCATCAGCTGGCTGGCCAGCCCCATGCCGATGGCGGTGTGGCCATCGTGGGCGCAGGCGTGCATCCACCCCTTGTTGTGGGAGGCAAAACCCTCTTGCTGCGGTTGGTGCTGTTCGGCGTCGGACTCTTCCACCTCCACCGCATCGATGTCGAAGCGAAAGGCCAGGGTTGGGCCGGGACGGCCGGTGTCCAGCTCTCCCATCAGGCCAGTGACATCGCCAATCCGCTCCAGCCAGTCGGGATGGGCTCCCTGACGGCGAGCGCGAGCCTTCTCGGCCGCCACATCCACATCACGCCCCATCATCAGATTGCTGGCCAGCAGCTTGTCGCCGAGCACGATGCGATAACCGAGCTCGCTCAGGTGGTGGGCAATCAGGCTGGTGGTGCGAAACTCTTTCCAGGCGGCTTCCGGCAGGCGGTGCAGGTCGCGGCGCCACAGGATCAGGTGCTCAAGGGTCATCTTGGCTTCCTTGGTGATTCGATTTGTCGGCTATTGTGCCTTTTTTCCCGGCTGACCACACGGGGGCTGCAGCTGGTCGGGGGAGCTGTGCGTGCGAGTGGTGGCTGTTCGGGCCGTGAATAGTGGTGAGCGCCCATAAAAAACGCCTCCACAAGGGAGGCGTTGTCGATAGCTGGTTATCAGGCCGCGTGATGGTAAGCGGAGGCTTCAAACAGCTTCTTGTTGGCCACCAGATCGATGGGGTCAAAATCATCGACGTTGATGGTGCGCAGGCGACTTACCTCGGCGCGGCGCAGCAGCTCGGCTTCGCTCTGGGTCAGCACACCAGCGGCCAGGCCGATGTCGGCCACCTTGTCCAGCGCCATGAAGGGGCGCTTGATGCCATCGCTCTTGCAGACTTTCTCGAACAGCGGCTCGGCGGCCAGCACGTCATCGAGCGCCTGCTCCAGCAGACCGAAGGGGTTGCCCTCTTCGCGAGTCAGGTATTGCCCCTTGGCCAGGCGGCTGCGGGTTTCGCTCGGGGTTTGCAGCAGGCGGGCAACCTGTTGGTCCAGCTTGTCGCACGGACGGTTCAGGTCACGGCCCAGCGGCAGCACCACGGCACGCAGGGCAAGGCCAATCCAGCGGTTCGGGAAGTTGCGCAGCAGCTCGTCGATCGCCTCTTGTGCCTTGAACATGGCATCTTGCAGTGCCCAGTGCAGCAGCGGCAGATCGGCCTGCTGGCGTCCCTCGTCCTGATAGCGCTTGAGGGCGCTGGAGGCCAGATAGAGCTGGCTCAGCACGTCGCCAAGGCGGGCGGAGACCCGCTCCTTGCGCTTGAGCTCACCACCTAGGGTGCCCATCGCCATGTCTGACAGAAATGCCAGGTTGGCCGAGAGGCGGGAGAGCTGCTGGTAGTAGCCCTTGGTCTGATCCTTGTACGGTGCCGCGGCAAAGCGGGCGCCGGTGATACCGAGCCAGAAGCTGCGTACCAGGTTGCTGATGGCAAAGCCGACGTGGCTGAACACCGCCTTGTCGAAATCCTTCAGCGCCTGCTCCTTGTCGGGGTGGCTGGCGGCCAGCATCTCCGGCAGTACATACGGGTGGCAACGGATGGCGCCCTGACCGTAGATGATCATGCTGCGGGTCAGGATGTTGGCCCCTTCTACCGTAACGGCGATGGGGGCACCCTGATAGCCGCGGGCCAGATAGTTGTTGGGGCCCATGCAGATGGCCTTGCCACCGTGGATGTCCATGGCATCGATGATGCACTTCTGGGCACGGTCGGTGAGGTGGTATTTGACGATGGCGGAGATGACCGAGGGTTTCTCGCCAAGGTCGATACCGGTCACGGTCAGGTTGGCTGCGGCGCCCATGATGTAGGCGTTGCCGCCGATGCGGGCCAGCGGCTCTTCAATCCCTTCCATCTTGCCGATGGGCAGCTTGAACTGGCGACGGATGCGGCTATATGCGCCGCTCGCCAGGGCCAGCATCTTGACGCCGCCAGTGCTGTTGGAGGGCAAGGTGATGCCGCGACCGACCGACAGACACTCGACCAGCATGCGCCAGCCCTGACCGGCCATGGCCGGGCCACCGATGATGAAATCGAGCGGGACGAACACATCCTTGCCCTGGGTCGGGCCGTTCTGGAACGGCACGTTGAGCGGGAAGTGGCGACGGCCAATCCCGACACCCTTGATGTGAGTGGGAATGAGGGCGCAGGTGATGCCGAGCTCTTCCTCTTCACCCAGCAGGTGTTCCGGATCACGCAGTTTGAAGGCGAGACCCAGCACGGTAGCAATGGGGGCGAGCGTGATGTAGCGCTTGTTCCAGGTGAGGCGCATACCGAGCACCTCTTTGCCTTCCCACTCGCCCTTGCAGACGATACCGAAGTCGGGGATGGAACCGGCATCAGAACCTGCTTCCGGGCTGGTCAGGGCGAAGCAGGGGATCTCTTTACCTACCGCCAGGCGGGGCAGGTAGTAATCTTTCTGCTCGTCAGTGCCATAGTGTTGCAGCAGTTCGCCCGGGCCCAGTGAGTTGGGCACGCCGACGGTGGAGGCGAGCACGGCGCTGGCACCGCACAGCTTTTGCAGGACACAGGACTGGGCGTAGGCCGAGAACTCCAGACCGCCATATTTCTTCTTGATGATCATGGCGAAGAACTTGTTGTCCTTCAGGTATTGCCACACCTCGGGGGAGAGGTCCGCACGCTCGTGGGTCACTTCCCAGTCACTCACCATGCGGCACACTTCCTCGACCGGACCATCCATAAAGGCCTGCTCTTCGGCAGAGAGGGCGCTGACCGGGATGGCGTGCAGCTTTTTCCAGTCCGGGTTGCCCGCGAACAGATCGGCTTCCCACCATGTGGTGCCCGCTTCAATCGCCTCTTTCTCGGTGCGGGACATCTCCGGCATGATCGATTTGTAGATCTTGAACAGCGGCTTGGTTATTTGATTGCGGCGAAATTCCACCAGATTGAGCGGGATGGCGATCACCGCGAACAGCGCCCATACCAGCAAGGGCACATGACCATAGATGGCGCCAAGCACCAGGGCGGCGCCGGTGACCAGGGTGGAGATGAACAGGGATGCCCGGCGATAGGCCAGGGCTCCGATAACCAGGATCACCCCGAGCAGAGTAAGGGTCGTCGTCATTGCTTGCTCCTTGCGTGAAAGACTGCCAACGTGGCGTAACTGATCCAGAGGTCTGACCTGTTGGATATGGGCTCTGTTGTAATTCATACGCACAAAGTTATCAAGCTGTTTACATCTTCATTACCTTCTCTCTGTGATCCCCATAACGCTCACGCGCCGCCAGCGCTGTGGCTCGCAGGGGGGCGACTGTGCGATTCGCTTGTGCGAGAATAGCCGCGATCTACACGCACACTAAAAACAGTGGAAGAGACATCATGTACCAAGAATTGATCCGCAATGAACTGACCGAAGCTGCCAGCGTGCTGCAGGCCTTCCTGGCAGATGAGCAGAACCTGAAAAACATCGAAGCGGCCGCCAAACTGCTGGCCGACTCTTTCAAGGAAGAGGGCAAGGTGCTCTCCTGTGGCAACGGTGGCTCCCACTGTGACGCCATGCACTTCGCCGAAGAGCTGACCGGTCGTTACCGCGAGAACCGCCCGGGTTATGCCGGTATCGCCATCTCCGATCCGAGCCACCTCTCCTGCGTCTCCAACGACTTTGGCTATGACTATGTCTTCTCCCGCTACGTAGAAGCGGTCGGCCGCCGTGGCGACGTGTTGCTTGGCATCTCTACCAGCGGCAACTCCGGCAATATCCTGAAAGCCATCGAGGCTGCCCGCGCCAAAGGCATGAAAGTGATCGCCCTGACCGGCAAGGATGGCGGCAAGATGGCGGGTCTGGCGGATGTCGAGATCCGGGTTCCGCACTTTGGCTATGCCGACCGTATTCAGGAAGTGCACATCAAGGTGATCCACATCCTGATCCAGCTGGTCGAAAAAGAGATGGCCAAGTAATCAGGCCATCGTCACCAGACAAGGGCAACGCCGGTAGCATGGTTCGCCATCGGCCGGTTGTTGCCAGTCACAGGGGAAGGGATTGCGCCTTCCCCTGCTGTCTGTCGAACCAGCGTGCTGGTCGAACATGACACAAGCCAAATCATGAAAGGAGTCTGCCGGATATGTGCGAACTGCTCGGCATGAGTGCCAATGTGCCGACCGATATCTGCTTCAGCTTTACCGGGTTGATGCTGCGCGGCGGCAAGACCGGGCCCCACAAGGATGGCTGGGGGATCACCTTCTACGAGGGGAAGGGCTTTCGCACCTTCAAGGATCCCGAGCCCAGCGCCCAATCTCCCATCGCCAGACTGGTACAGGCGCTGCCCATCAAGAGCTGCGCTGTGGTCAGCCACATTCGGCAGGCCAACCGTGGCTGCGTGTCGCTGGAAAATACCCACCCCTTTACCCGTGAGTTGTGGGGGCGTTACTGGACCTTCGCCCACAACGGTCAGCTGACCGGCTACAAGAAGCTGCCCACCGGCCGCCACCGGCCGGTGGGGGATACCGACAGTGAGCACGCCTTCTGCTGGCTGCTCGATCGGCTGGAGCAAAAATATCCCAAGCGTCCGGCCAACTTTCCCGCCATGTTTCGCTATCTCGCCACCCTGTGTGACGATCTCAGAGCATTCGGGGTGTTCAACATGCTGCTCTCGGACGGGGAGTATGTGATGAGCTACTGCAGCAACAACCTGCACTGGTTGACCCGCTGTGCGCCCTTTGGCGAGGCGAGCCTGCTGGATGAGGAGGTGGTGATCGACTTTCAAAGCGAGACCACCCCCAACGATGTGGTGACCCTGATCACCACCCGTCCGCTGACTGGCAATGAGAATTGGGTCAAAATGGCGCCCGGCGAATTCAATCTGTTTCGCATGGGGGAGCGGGTGGCGACCAATCAGGGCGTGCCTGAGTGAGATAAAAAAATACCAGGGTAGATTCCTACCCTGGTTCTTCGCAGCAGCCATAAAAGGCAAAAGGGATGAGAGGTGTTGCTGAGCATCATCACTCTGATGGCATCGAGTGTTGATCAATTGTTAATTTGCAGCAATGAAGTTGTTGTCTTGACGGGCGTTTCTGCGTCGCTATTTTGATGCCGATCACATTTTTTGCCACTTTATTCCCTGAGCCATCCAATCGGGTGCTTCATCACTGCCTGGCCGTGAGCCACGACATCGAAAACTATCTATAGTATGGTCTGTTTGAATACTGTTCAGGAGGAGCCTCGCATGGAGTGGGTGGATCGCAAGGTGTTGCAGCAGCTGGCAGAGGATATCGGTCCGGATATGCTGCCCGTGGTCATCGCAGTCTTTATTGAAGAGGTGGGCGAGCAGCTGAGTCAGCTCAGACCCCTCTATGAACAGGGAGAGTGGGAGGCGCTGGCTCGGGTGGCGCACAGCATGAAATCATCCTGTGGCAGCTATGGCGCCATACCGAGTTATCAGCAGGTGATGGCGCTGGAGATGGCCAGCAAGCAGGCCGATGTGGCCGAGGCAGAGCGCCAGTTGCAACTGCTGGAGGCCTCCTTGCCCCAGGTGCTGGCGTTTCTTGCCGATTATCAGTAACGGCGCCATGCAGGGATGCCGGGGCGCCGTGACCGTTGCCTAACGCTGGTTGAGCAGTTGCTGGATGATCCGGTCCAGCGCCAGTTTCAGCTTCAACCGATCGTGCCGATGGGGCAGCTCAAGCTCGCCCAGCTCGGCTTCGATCACACGCCCTTGCCAGTCCCCCGCATCACCCGCGCCCTGTGGGGTCAGGATGGCATCCAGCCGACCCTGACCGACCCGGGACTCCAGCCAGCGACACTGACTCATCAGGTCCAGCTGGCTGGCAGGACCGTTTTCCGCCACCAGATTGCAAACGAAAACCAGCATGGCGCTGCTCTCGTTGATGGCCTGGGCGATCTCGGCCAGCAGTAGTGGCGGCATGATGGAGGTAAGAAAACTGCCCGGCCCAAGAATGATCATGTCCGCCTGCTGTAATGCCAGCACCGCTTCCCGGGTCGCTTGCACCTCCGGCATCAGGCCGAGGGAGAGAGGCGGTGTTGCCAGTTGATCGATGGATACCTCTCCCAGGATCTGGGTGCCACACTCCATATGGGCGCAGAGATCGGTGGGAAATTCAGACATGGGTAGCAATTGTGACTCGATTTTGAGCATGTCACTGATCAGCTTGATAGCATCAAGAGGACGGACACAGAGATTATCGAGCGCCAGCAGCATAAGGTTGCCAAGGTTGTGGCCCGCCAGCTCGCCCTTGCCGGCAAAGCGGTATTCGAACAACAGGCTGCCGATGCTGGGATCGGTCACCAGCTGGTTCAGGCAGTTGCGCAGATCGCCCCAGGCGATGCACTCCTGACTCTTGCGCAGGCGTCCGGTCGAGCCACCATCATCTGTGGTGGTGACGATGCCGGTGAGCCGTTGACCGAGAAACGAGAGGGACGAAAGCACTCGTCCCATGCCGTGGCCACCACCGATGGCAACGACCCGATCGAAGTCATTGATGTTTTTTTGCCACATATGGGCGTCCTGTTATTGGTCTCAGTTGACCGCTATGTTAGCAAGCGAAGCGAGATAATTGTTTGATAAAGGTATGATTTTTGCTTGAGGCTGCCATTCGATAAAACAAGGAGATGGTGTTGAAATTTCTGACCGTTCACTCCCTCGCCCAGAATTCATCGCTGGCGGCCCAAGATATCTGCGCGCAGCTGCGCCACCATGCCGATCAGGCCCCCTCCCTGCTGTTACTCTATTTTACCCAAGCCCATGACGGGGCGATACTGCGCGACGCGCTCAAACGCCAGTTCCCGACGACCCGCCTGCTTGGGTGCAGCTCTTGCGGTGGTGTCATGACCGAGATGGGACACCACGCCCGAGACGGATATGGGCTGGCCGCTGCTGCCCTGTACGACGAGAAAGGGGCATTCGGGGTGGCCGGTGCCAGCGGTGACGGGGTGGATGTGCGGCAGTTGCTGCGCCGAGCCATGAGGGACTGTGGTCGGCCGGGGGAGCTGCCCCAGTTGATCCTGTTTCATGCCAGTCCCGGCAAGGAAGAGGGGCTGCTGGCCGGTATCGAGGCCGAACTCGGTGCCTCGGTGCCGGTGGTCGGTGGATCCGCGGCTGATAGCAGTGTCAGCGGTGACTGGCAGCTCTGCTGGGATGAGGCGGTGGCTCAGGATGGCATCGGTCTGGCGGTGCTCTATCCCGATTGCCAGCTGGCCTTTCAGTTTCACTCGGGCTATGTGCCTGCCGAATTCAGCGGCGAGATCACCGCCTGCAACGGGCGGGAGGTACTCACCATCGATCACCAGCCAGCCGCCGAGGTCTATGCCCGCTGGTGCGGGCGCGAACAGCCCTGGCCGGTAGGGGCGATTTTGCGGGAGACCACGCTCACCCCGCTGGCCCGTCAGGTGGGAGCGCTGGATGGCATTCCTTACTACAAACTCTCCCACCCCGAAGCGGTGACTGAACAGGGCGGGCTGCGGCTCTTTACCGATGTGGTGCAAGGGGAGCGTCTGCTGTTGATGTACAGCAGTCAGGAAGGGTTGTTGCAGCGCAGCCTCAATGCCATGCGCGTCGAGCCCGGGTATGGGGTCGATGTGGAATTGCAGCCTATCGGCGCTCTCATCATCTTTTGTGCTGGTTGCCGTTTGGCGCTAGGTGATATGTTGTGCCAATTTGTCGAGCAGAGCCAGGCTCGCCTCGGCAAGATCCCTTTTATCACCCCCTTTACCTTCGGCGAGCAGGGGCGGCTGCCCAATGGCGAGCTGGCTCACGGCAACCTGATGGTATCGAGCGTGATTTTCCTGACCCGTTGAGTCGGCAGAACATAACAGAGCAGGCAACAAGATGATTGGCAACAGTGAACTGGAAGCCCTCGGCGACAAATTGCAGACCACGCTGGTCGACCTTATGCGTTGCCGTGAGCGCGAGGCCAAGTATCGTCACGAGTCCCAGACTCTGCTGGGGGGGGTTGCCACCCTCGCCGATGCCAAGACGCTGGAGCAGGTGCTGGAGAGCCTTATCCAGGTGCTCAAACCCTTTATCGGCTTTGAGCACGCGGATGTGGTGGCCTGGGAAGGGGAGCAGGGGTGTACCCACCTCAGTACCGAGCCTATGCTCGCTGCCCGCAGTTGGCGCATGACCCCGGCATTTGCCCGCGCCATCTCGGGTGAAACCCTGGTGATTTACGATCCCGCCCAGCTGCCCGAGCTGGCGCCGCTGGCAAGCGAGCCGGGGTGGGCCAGCGTGATGCTGACCGGGCTGCAGGCCCCAGGTTTTACCGCCACCCTCATCTGCCGCCACGCTCGGGCGGGCACCTTCGATCTCACCAGCAAGGCCGCCATGGAGCGTTGCCGTCCGCTCATCGCCCAAGCGCTGGTCAACATCACCTATCGGGCCCGCTTGCAGGAGCAGGTCGCGGTAAAAACCGAGGCGCTGCAGGCCAGCGAACGCCGTTTTCGCAGCTTCGCCGCCATGGCTTCTGACTGGTTCTGGGAGACAGATGCCGAGCATCGCCTCAGTTATGCCTCTGAGCCGGGTTATCTGGATGAGATGACCCCGCAGGCGACCCGGCCGACCCTCTATGACTACGTCTGCAACAAGCAGAGCTGCGATGCCCAGAAATACCTGCAGCTTTTGGAGCTGCGCCAGCCGGTGCGAGGGGTGCGGATGCAGGTTGCGCTGCAACACGGCCCCTGCTGGATGGAAGTGAGCGCCGAGCCCTGTTTTGACCATGATGGCCTGTTTATCGGTTATCGCGGCACTGCCCGGGATATCAGCAACCAGATCCGTAGGGAAGAGGAGCTGGCGAGGGCACGGGATGAGGCCGAAGCGGCCAACCGTGCCAAGTCCCAGTTTCTCGCCATGATGACCCACGAGATCCGCTCGCCCATGAATGCGGTGTTGGGGATGCTCGATCTGGTGCAGCATGCCGAGCTGGCGCCGGAGCAACAGAGCCTGCTGCGCCATGCCACCCACTCGGCCAGATTGCTGCAAACCATCATCGACGACGTGCTCGATTTTTCGAAAATTGAGTCGCAAACCCTGGTGTTTCACTGCGAGACCCTGCAACCCGTCCAGCTTTGCCAATCTCTGGTCGAACCGCTGCAAGCTCGCGCGACCGCCAAGGGGATTGCGCTGGTTTATCGGGTCGATGAGTCGGTACCCCGGGAGTTACAGGGAGATCCGATGCGTCTGTCGCAGGTGATGGGCAATCTGCTGGACAACGCCCTCAAATTTACCGAACAGGGGCAGGTGACACTGCACCTGGGTTGGCAGGATGAGAAGCTGCTGATCTCGGTCTCCGACACCGGGATCGGGATCGCTGATGCGGATCAGGCGCTGCTGTTTGAACCCTTCTCCCAGGTCGACAACTCGGCCACCCGGCGTTTTTCCGGTACCGGCCTCGGTCTTGCCATCAGCAAGCGTCTGGTGACGCTTATGGGGGGAGAGATCCACCTGAAGAGTGAGCCGGGCAAGGGAAGCTGTTTCTGGTTCGAGCTGCCCGGTATGGCGCTGCCTTGTCATAGCCAGCCGCAGCGGGAGGAGGGGGCTTCGGCACTACTGCCACTGGATGTGCTGGTGGTGGAGGACAGCCCGGTAAATCAGCTGGTGGTATCGCTGATGCTGCAAAAACTGGTGGGCAAGGTACGGCTGGCTGCCAATGGTCTGGAGGCGCTGGCGCAGGTGGATGAGCAGCTCCCGGATCTGATCCTGATGGATATGCGGATGCCCCTGATGGACGGACTGGAAGCCACCCGGCGCTTGCGTGAGTTGGGATGTACTATGCCTATCGTCGCCCTGACGGCCAATGCGATGGCGGAGGACAAGGCGTGCTGTCTGGCGCAGGGGATGGATGACTTTCTCGCCAAGCCTATCACCTTGTCACGGCTGAGAGAGTGTTTGCAGCGTCACTTTGGTCAGCGGTTGCCGACGCGCGGATAAAAAAAATGGTCAACTTTGTGGGTTGACCAGTTCTTCAGCAAATACTGAAGAGAGCACGGGATAAATCGGGTTGTATCATTCTATATGAAAAATCTGTGCCAACTTTTTTGGGACTCTTTTGTGTTCAATTTTGGCCGTTTAGCGCAGCGGCTCTCTCTTGTTATGGCGTTTTGCGTTCCTACTTACTCGCAAAATGCGAATTTCACATTTTCATTGTTGGAATAATTGCATTTTGCAACGCTGTTTTTGTCATTGTGAAATCAGGCGATGCAGGAATTTACGGGCTGCTTCGCTGTTTTGTTTGGCAATCAGCATCTGCTTTTCATAAATCGGCATCGGCAATATCTCGAGCCAGCGCTGGCAGAGCCAGGCGGCATCTTCAAAACGCTTGTCCGGATAGAGCTCATCAAGCTCCGGATACTGCTCGAACACTTCCCGCAGGCGATTGACCAGCAGCTTGTCGTTGAAATCTGAGTGGGTGCTCGGCCAGTTGGGCAGCATCTCCACCTTGGCCCGACGCAGGCCCATCTCGTCTGTTTCCATCTCGTGGATGCAGAAGCGCTCCAGTCCCAGTACCGTCACCCCTAGCAGGCCATCATTAAGGGTGTAGAAGTCGGTCACCTTGACCCGGGTGCCCACCGGCAGAATGCGGCCGGATTGTCCCGAGGTGGTCGACTCTTCCATCACGATGCCAAAGCCCTGATCGTTGATGAATGACTCCTTGAGCATCTGCAGGTGGCGTGGCTCGAACAGACGCAGAGGAAGCTTGCCGCCCGGCAGTATGTGGGAAGGCAAGGGGAACAGTGCCAAAGGTTGTAGTTTCATGTTCCATCCTCCATTGAGTAGTTGCTGAATATGACAATGCAGCGACTGTGCCAGAGAATGAAAAAAGCCACCGGAGGGTGGCTTTTCGGGCGGTTGAGGGCGCTTAGTTGCGCTGCTCCAGATACATGACAGCCGCTTCCACGCGGCTTTGCGCCTCGAGTTTCTTCAGCAGGCTCTTCACGTGAACCTTGACCGTTCCCTCGGAGATATGGAGTACCGAGGCGACCTGTTTGTTGGAGAGGCCTTTTGCAATTTCGCGCAGGATTTGCATTTCGCGACGCGTTAAGCTTTCCAGCTTCTGCTGCAGGTGATCCAGCTCGTAGATGTTTTCGAGATAGGGGCGTAGCGGTTCGCTCAGAATCTGCTTGCCGGTCATCACGTCGGCCAGCTGGGCCAGCAGCAGATCAGGCTCGGTATCCTTGAGCAGGTAGCCGTCGGCACCGGCCTTGAGCAGAGCCACCACATCCTGACGGGCATCGGAGACGGTGAGGATCACCACCCGGGAGGTGATCTCTTCGGCCCGCAGCGCCTTGAGGGTATCGAGGCCGGAGAGCCCCTTCATATTGAGGTCGAGCAGGATCAGATCCGGCTCGGACTCTTTGGCCAATGCCACGGCATCTGTGCCGTTGGAGGCTTCACCGGTCACCTCCATGTTCTCTTCCAGAGCCAGCAACTGCACAATCCCTTTGCGCATGAGGGGATGGTCATCTACGACCAGAACTGTGTATTTCATCTCGTCCATCAGGCGTCTCTCGCTAGACTGGTGGGAAAGGTCAGATGCACGCAGGTGCCTTGTGGTTGCTGCTCGTTGATGGTCAGCAGACCGTGCAGTTTGCTGGCGCGCTCGTTCATGATGCTCAACCCGTAATGGTTGATCGCCGAGCTGGCGAGTCCGATCCCGACACCGTCATCTGAAATCTGAACCTCAATGTTACCACTGGCGAGGGTCTCACAGCTAACATCAATCACTTGCGCGTTGGCATGTTTGATGGCATTGAGCACTGCCTCACGGATCAGCTGCAATATGTGGATATGCTGGCCCGCCTCCAGGTCGTTGTCGGCCAGTCCGTAATGGAACCGGATTTCGGCCTGGGTCTGAGGCTGCAGTTGATCGAGCATGACGCGGATCGCTTCCCCCAGATTGGCATCGCCAATGGTGAGACGGAAGGTGCCGAGCAGTTCGCGCAACTGGGTATAGGCATTGCTAAGCCCCTCGTCGATCTGCTGCATCGCCTCCCGCGCCTTGTCATGCTGCCCCTTGGCGTAAGAGCGTTTGAGCAGGGTAGACTGGATCTTGAGGTAGGAGAGGGCCTGCGCCAGCGAGTCGTGCAGCTCCCGGGCGATCACCGCCCGCTCCTCCATCAGCAGCAGTCGCTGCTGTTGCAGCAGGGTCTGGTCTTTGTGCAGCACCTGAGCCAGCAGCATGGTGAAGTTTTTAATCAACCGCTCATCGATGGGGTGCTGGCTGATGATGTCGAGGCGGCCAAACTCCTGCTCATCCATCTGCAGATAGAAGCTGGCGACCGCATCGAGATCACCGGGCCAGCCGGTGCGCCCCGAGATATAGACCGGCATGGCGTTGTGCTCGAAGCGGGTCAGCCGGATGTGGTCGATATGCTGGTGGGCGGCTGCGCGGTCCAGCAGTTTGATGAGGGTACGGGTGCTGAGCGGGGCGGCGTGCAGCTTCTGGGCGGTCGAGTAGAGAAACGAGAGGGTGTCGTTGGCCTGTTGCAGCTTGGCGGTTTTCTCTTCCACCTTGTTTTCCAGCTCCCGATAAAGTTTGCCCAGCTCGTCCGCCATGGTGACGAAGGCGCGCGACAGCTCCCCCAGCTCGTTTTCGCCGTGGGCGGGCAGTTGAAGATCGAAATCCTGCCGCTGGATCTGGCGGGCGCAGTAGACCAGCTGGTTGAGGGGGGCGACCACCTGCTGGCGGGTGAAGCGCACCGTGAACCAGGCGATGGTGATGATGGCCAGCAGGCCGAGCCCCTCTGCCAGTGCCAGCATCCGCACCTTGAATTCCACGTGGTACTGCATCTGATTGACGAAATTGTCGATGGCAGCCACAAACTGCTCGGTGTTATCGGTGTACCGTCTGGGGGTGCGATCCTCGATGTGCTGGCGCATCACCTGCCACTGGCCGAGCACCTCGCCATAGGTGCGACGCAGGGAGGCGGGGGTGATCCAGCGCTGGGTCTCCTGCAGCTCTTCGGCGTGCAGGGTCTCTTCAAACTGGGAGAGGCGCCCCAGCACGCTGTCGCCCCGCTCGATTTCGTAGGCCATCCGGTAGGCCTGCATCCGCAGCGAACCGGAGAGGTTGATCGCCTTGGCATCGGGTACCGAGTAGAAAAGGGTGACCATGGCGACCAGCGCGATCAGGCTGGCCATAAAGAGGATCAACACCATGGCGCGGCCAATGGCACTGCTGACCGAATGGACCCTGAACCGTTTTCCCATACTGATGCGCACCTCTGAATAGTGATAAGGACCCCGCAAGATGCGTGGGAGTGTACTCCAACTTGTGTTAGCATCGAAAAACTAGATGAACTCCGAGCGGTTTTGCCTAAGTCCTAGCGATAGGGGGAAACCAGCCGTCAGCCGACGTTCGAGCTGTAAGGGTCAGGAAAGAAATGCCCTGGCCTCCCGTATTTGGAAAGGTGTTTATGTTGCCACTTGAAGATGGTTTTTCCCGTCGTTTTTACTATTTGCGTCTGTCAGTGACCGATGTGTGCAATTTCCGTTGCACCTATTGCTTGCCTGACGGTTATCGACCTCCAGAAGGTCACAAAGCGGGGCGTCAACCCTTTCTCTCGATTGACGAGATCCGCCGTGTGGTCAGCGTTTTTGCCGCCATGGGTACCCGCAAGGTGCGCATCACGGGGGGCGAGCCCTCCCTGCGCCGCGATTTCACCGAGATCGTCAGGGTGATTGCCTCTACTCCGGGTATCGAGAAGGTCGCCATGACTACCAACGGCTATCGCCTCAAGGAGCGGGCCCAGGAGTGGTTTGATGCAGGACTCAACGCGCTGAATGTCAGTGTCGACAGTCTCGACCCGCGCCAGTTTCACCAGATCACCGGTGAGAACAAGCTGGCGGAGGTGATGGAGGGGATCGAAGCAGCACTGGCCGCCGGTTTCAAATCGGTGAAGATTAATGCGGTGCTGCTCAAGGGGCTCAACGACTACCAGCTTGATGCCTTTCTGGGCTGGATCAGGCACAAGCCCATCGAGTTGCGCTTTATCGAACTGATGCAGACCGGCGAGATGGATACCCTGTTTCGTGACCATCATGTCAGCGGCGAACAGATTAAACAGCGCTTGCTGGAGAGCGGCTGGGTGCAGCAGTTGCGGGGCACGGATGACGGTCCGGCGCAGGTATTCATGCATCCGGAATCGCAGGGTGGGGTGGGGCTTATCATGCCCTACAGCAAGGATTTCTGTGCCGGTTGCAACCGGCTGCGGGTCTCCTCGCTGGGGAAGCTGCATCTGTGCCTGTTTGGTGACAACGGCATCGACTTGCGGGATCTGCTCGGCGCAGATGGACAATCTGATGAGCTGCAACAGCGCATTCGCGCGGCACTGGCGGGCAAGAGTGCTACCCATCGTCTCCATGAGGGCAATGCCGGCATCACCCCTCATCTCGCCTCGATCGGCGGATAACCGCAAAAAATCGCCAACGATTAAATAGCAATCCTCACATGGAGGTATTTTAACCGATACCTCCATTTTTATTGCGCTGCAAGGCTTTGATCTGGCGCAAGAATCCCCCCTGTTTATCTCCCTGGTGGTATATCCCTTACCTTGTCAGGGCCGCAATATACACCCACTCTTATAATTGGTATCAAGAATGCCAATCATGGACTCGCACTGTCCCCTTTTTCACCAGAACAGGAGTCAACATGCCGGATGAGATCGATCTTGCCCGCCGCGGCCTGTTCCGGGGGCGGTTGAGAACTGCCGAACCGCCGGTGCAGTTGCCCTGGTCAGTCAACTGGTCGGCATTTGTCGCCGACTGCACCCGCTGCGGGGACTGTCTGGCGGCCTGTCCGGAGCAGATCCTGGTGAATGGCGAGGGCGGTTTTCCGGTGGTCGATTTCCAGCGTGGCGAATGCACCTTCTGCACCGAGTGCGTCACGGTCTGCAAGGCGCCGCTGTTTCGCCCGACCAGCGAGTTCCCCTGGCACTATAAGGCCCATATCGAAGCCAACTGTCTGGCCAATGGTCAGGTGTTCTGCCAGCGCTGTCAGGACAGCTGTGAGCCCAATGCCATTCGCTTTATTCCGGTGCTGGGGCGTGTGCCTACCCCGACGGTCGAGCCGGATCGCTGTAATGGCTGCGGCGCCTGTGTGCAGGATTGTCCGGTTGGCAGCATCAAGGTCGACGGGCGAGCCGTCCCATCCGGTGGTGCGAGCCAGCCCACCCTCAAGCAGGAGTCAGAATGAGTCAGAAGCCGTGTGACACAGAAGCCACAGTGGATCAGGAGTTCCATGTATCGAGTCTGGTGGTGCTGACCCAGCCCCCATTGCGCCATCAGCTCGCCGAGCAGATTGGCGCCCTTGAAGGGGCCGAGATCCACGCCGTCAGTGACGAGGGCAAGCTGGTCGTGACCCTGGAAGGTCCGAGCCAGCGGCCGATCATGGCGGCCATTGATGCGATACAGGCGATGCCGGGTGTGCTCTCAGCCGCCCTGATTTACCACCAGTTCGATGAACTGGGCGGTCACTGAAAAGAGTGATGGGATGCCGGGCGTGCCCTCTGCCGCTGATGGCTGGCTCCCGTTCGACAGATTCGACAACTATTACGCGATAAGCAATGTGAGGATATGCCATGAAGCTGAGTCGACGCGACTTTATGAAGGCCAACGCGGTGGCAGCTGCCGCTGCCGTGGCCGGTGTCAGTGCCCCCACGCTGGCAGCCAATCTCATCACCAGTACCGACAAGACGGCCATCCATTGGGATAAGGCTCCCTGCCGCTTCTGCGGTACCGGCTGCTCCGTGCTGGTGGGCTCTCAGGATGGTCGGGTCGTGGCGACTCAGGGCGACCCCGATGCACCGGTCAACCGTGGCCTCAACTGCATCAAGGGCTACTTCCTCTCCAAGATCATGTACGGTCAGGATCGCCTCACCCAGCCCATGCTGCGGATGAAGAACGGCAAGTTCGACAAGGATGGCGACTTTGCTCCCATCAGCTGGGATCAGGCCTTCGACATCATGGCCGAGAAGTTCAAGGCCACCCTCAAAGAGAAGGGGCCGACTGCCGTCGGTATGTTCGGTTCAGGCCAGTGGACCGTCTGGGAAGGTTACGCCGCCGCCAAACTGATGAAGGCAGGTTTCCGTACCAACAACATCGACCCCAACGCCCGCCACTGCATGGCCTCCGCGGTCGTCGGCTTTATGCGTACCTTCGGCATGGATGAGCCGATGGGCTGCTATGACGATATCGAGCAGGCCGATGCCTTCGTGCTGTGGGGCTCCAACATGGCCGAGATGCACCCCATCCTCTGGTCGCGGATGTCCGATCGTCGTCTCTCCAATCCGGATGTACAGGTGCACGTGCTCTCCACTTTTGAGCACCGCAGCTTCGAACTGGCGGACAACGGCATTGTATTTACCCCCCAGACCGATCTGGCGATCCTCAACTATGTCGCCAACTACATCATCCAGAACGACAAGGTGAACTGGGACTTCGTCAACAAGCACACCGTGTTCAAGAAAGGTGCCACCGACATCGGTTACGGTCTGCGCCCGACCAACCCGCTGCAGCAGAAAGCGAAGAACCCGGACAGCGGCGATGCCACACCGATGACCTTCGAGGAGTTTGCCAAGTTTGTGGCCGACTACGATGTGGAGTCTGTCTCCAAGCTCTCCGGCGTCTCCAAAGAGAAGCTGGAAAAGCTGGCCAAGCTCTATGCCGATCCGAGCAAGAAGGTGGTCTCTTACTGGACCATGGGGTTCAACCAGCATACCCGTGGCGTTTGGGCCAACAACCTCTGCTACAACATCCACCTGCTGACCGGCAAGATCTCCGAGCCGGGTAATGGTCCTTTCTCACTGACTGGTCAGCCTTCTGCGTGTGGTACCGCGCGGGAAGTGGGCACCTTTGCCCACCGTCTGCCGGCCGACATGGTGGTGACCGATCCCAAGCATCGCGCCATCGCCGAGAAGATCTGGAAACTGCCGGAAGGCACCATCCCGGAGCAGGTGGGTTACCACGCCGTGCTGCAGGATCGCATGCTCAAGGATGGCAAGCTCAACGCCTACTGGGTGATGTGCAACAACAACATGCAGGCCGGTCCCAACATGAATACCGATCGTCTGCCTGGCTATCGCGACCCGCGCAACTTCATCGTGGTCTCTGACCCGTACCCGACTGTTACCGCCCAGGCCGCTGACCTCATCCTGCCCACCGCCATGTGGGTGGAGAAAGAGGGAGCCTACGGCAACGCCGAGCGCCGTACCCAGTTCTGGCACCAGCAGGTGAAAGCGCCGGAAGGGGCCAAGTCCGACCTGTGGCAGCTGATGGAGTTCTCCAAGCGCTTCAAGGTCGAGGAAGTGTGGCCAGCTGAGCTGATTGCCAAGATGCCGGAAGTGAAGGGCAAAACCCTGTTCGACGTGCTCTATGCCAACGGTCAGGTCAACCAGTTCCCGAAAGAGCAGAGCAAAGGGCTGCTGAACGACGACGCCGAGCACTTCGGTTTCTACGTCCAGAAGGGTCTGTTTGAGGAGTACGCCACCTTTGGTCGTGGCCATGGCCACGATCTGGCGCCGTTCGATCAGTACCACGAAGCGCGCGGTCTGCGCTGGCCGGTGGTGGATGGCAAAGAGACCCTGTGGCGCTATCGCGAAGGGTTTGACCCGTACGTGAAAGCGGGCGAGGGAGTGCGTTTTTATGGCAAGCCAGATGGCAAGGCGGTCATCTTCGCCCTGCCGTTCGAGCCCGCCGCCGAGTCGCCGGATAAAGAGTACGACCTGTGGCTCTCCACTGGTCGCGTGCTGGAGCACTGGCACACCGGCACCATGACCCGTCGGGTGCCCGAGCTCTATCGTGCCTTCCCGGATGCGGTGCTCTTCATGCACCCGGACGATGCCAAGGCCCGCGGCGTGCGTCGTGGTGAAGAGGTGATCGTCTCTTCCCGCCGTGGCGAGGTGAAAACCCGGGTCGAGACCCGTGGCCGCAACCGTCCGCCCAAGGGACTGGTCTTCATGCCCTTCTTTGATGCGAGCCAGCTGGTCAACAAGCTGACCCTGGACGCCACCGATCCGCTCTCCAAAGAGACGGATTACAAGAAGTGCGCCGTCAAGGTGATGAAGGCCTGAGGCGAGGAGTCGAGATGAGTCGTAGTCGTCGCCAGTTTCTGGCCGACATGGCCAAGGGGGCTTGCGGTGTGAGCCTGCTTGGCGTGGGGCTCGGCGGCATGGCCCGCCAGCAGGTGCATGCAGTGCCGGCTCAGGCGCTGCGTCCGCCCGCCGCCCTCGACGAAGCTGAGTTCCTCGGCGCCTGCGTGCGCTGCGGACTTTGCGTCGAGGCGTGCCCCTACGACACCCTCAAGATCGCCCGGCTGTTTGAGCCGGTGACCACGGGGACTCCCTACTTCAAGGCTCGCGCCGTCCCGTGCGAGATGTGTGATGACATCCCTTGCGTGGTGGCCTGTCCGAGCGGGGCGCTGGATCAGCAGATGACCGACATCGATCAGGCGCGGATGGGGGTGGCAGTGCTCATCGATCACGAGACCTGCCTCAACTATCTGGGTTTGCGTTGCGATGTCTGTTATCGGGTCTGCCCGCTGATCGACAAGGCGATCACCCTGGAGCTGCAGCACAACCAGCGTACCGGCAAGCACGCCATGTTCCTGCCCACGGTGCACAGCGATATCTGCACCGGCTGTGGCAAGTGCGAGCATGCCTGCGTGCTGGAGGAGGCTGCCATCAAGGTGCTACCTCGCCAGCTCGCCAAGGGGGAGCTGGGTCATCACTACCGGCTTGGCTGGGAAGAGAAGGCGAAGGCGGGCAAGTCGCTTATTGGCGACAGGCTCACTCTACCAACCCGTAAACCGGAGGGACTATGAGTCGTTATCCGGGGGCCGAGGCGCGCATCAAGCTGGGATGGTGGCGTTCCCACCGTTTCCTGCTGCTGCGCAGGCTCAGTCAGTTCGGTGTGCTCGCATTGTTCCTGCCGGGGCCGCTGGCGGGTGTCTGGATCCTCAAGGGCAACCTCTCCAGCTCGCTGTTGCTGGAGACGGTGCCGCTCACCGATCCGCTGACCCTGCTGCAGTCAGCAGCGGCGGGCCACTGGCCCATCACCTCACTCTGGCTGGGGGCAGCCATTGTGCTGGTCGGTTACTGGCTGGTCGGGGGGCGGGTGTTCTGCTCCTGGGTCTGTCCGGTCAACCTCATCACGGATGCGGCGGCCTGGCTCAGGGGGCGACTTGGCCTCAAGGGCAACGGCCAGTTCAGCCGCACGACTCGCTACTGGCTGCTGGCCATGGTGCTGGTGGTGCCAGCGGTGGTCGGGGTGATGGCGTGGGAGCTGGTCAATCCTGTGTCGCTCGCCATGCGCGGTCTGCTGTTTGGCATGGGGGCGGGCTGGGCCCTGCTTGCAGCGCTGTTCCTGTTCGATCTCTTCGTGGTTGAGCGGGGTTGGTGCGGTCATCTCTGTCCGGTGGGGGCCTTCTATGCCCTGGTCAACCGGGTCGGATTTATCAAGATTTCTGCCAAGGGGCGCGAGCGGTGCAACAACTGCATGGATTGTTATGCGGTCTGCCCGGAGCGTCCCATCCTGCGCGGGCCTGTTCATGGTGCCAAGCGAGGTCACGGGCCCTTGATTGCGGCTCAGGAGTGTACCAACTGTGGCCGCTGCATCGATGTCTGCGCGGAACAAGTTTTTGAAATCACTGTAGGTTTTGCCGTCAAGGCAGAAAAAACGTCGGAGAACAAATAATGAAAAAGCTGATTGGAGCAATGCTGGCCTGCCTGATGGCGGGATCCTTGATGGCAGCGGCCCCCGAGATCACCAACAGTACCGGTGGCCTCAAGTCCGAGCGTGGCGCCACCGATCTGGTGACCGATGCCACCGCCGCACCCCTGAAAAACTTCCGCAAGGATGGCGCGCCCTACGATCGCCAGTACATGCATCAGCCGCCGCTGATCCCCCACGACATTCGCAACTATGAGGTGGACACCAAGGTCAACAAGTGCCTGGCTTGCCACAGCTTCAAGAATGCCAGCGCCATGAAGGCCCCCAAGATCAGTCCGACTCACTTCGAGACCCGCGACGGCCTGACCCTGGGCGAAGTGTCGCCGCGTCGCTACTTCTGCCTGCAGTGCCATGTCCCGCAAGCGGATGCCAAGCCGCTGGTGGAAAATACCTTTAAACCGGTTGAAGCGCTGAACTGAGGAATCCATAGATGAAATTACCCGGCTTTATCCAGCGTCTGTGGACCACCTTCAAGTCACCATCGAAGGCGGCTCTCTGGGTCATCCTGCTGATGGGCTTCTTCGGTGGCGTGATTTTCTGGGGTGGCTTCAACACCGCCATGGAAGCATCCAACACCGAGGCCTTCTGCACCAGCTGTCACGAGATGAAGGACAACGTGTTCGAGGAGTATCGCGATACCATCCACTACGCCAACCGCTCCGGTGTGCGGGCCAGCTGCCCGGATTGTCACGTACCCCATGAGTGGACCTACAAGATCATCCGCAAAGTGCAGGCTTCCAAGGAGCTGTGGGGCATGATCACCGGCAAGGTGGATACCCGCGAGAAGTTCGAGTCACACCGGCGCGAGATGGCGGAGCGGGAGTGGCAGCGGATGAAAGAGACTGATTCGCGCGAGTGCCGCAACTGCCACAACTTCGAGTACATGGACTTCTCCCTGCAGGGGCAGCGTGCCGCCAAGATGCACTCTACCAATCTGGCCAGTGGTGAAAGTACCTGCATCGACTGTCACAAGGGGATAGCTCACCAGCTGCCCGACATGACCGGGGTGAAAGGGTTCTGATCCTGCGACGACAGGCCGGGTTTGCCCGGCCTGCGTTTTGTTCATATATGGGACAAGCATCAGATTTGTGTGTCTTTTAAATCCCATATCTCGTGAAACCTTTGATAGAATCAGCCCGCCGTCACACGCTTGAGCAAGTTGGTCACCCCTGTCTGCGTCCGTTTTTGCGCCCTGACAGCTGGCCTCTCATACCCCTTCTCTTCCTGCCTCGTTGACGGCCCATAGCCACAAGGAGCTGCCCGATGGGACAGAAACACAACGCATTTATTCCCCTCAAGATCGCCGTGCTGACGGTCTCCGACAGCCGCACCGCCGCCGATGACAGCTCGGGCGACTATCTGGTCTCGGCCCTTACCGACGCGGGCCATCAGCTGGCCGATCGGGCGCTCTGCCCGGACAACCTGTTTCGCATCCGCGCGCGGGTGAGCGAGTGGATCGCCGATGAGGGGGTGCAGGTGGTACTGATTAACGGCGGTACCGGCTTCAACGAACAGAACCGGGTGCCGGAAGCGGTCGGTGTGCTGTTCGAGCGCACCGTACAGGGTTTTGGCGAGATGTTCCGTCAACTCTCTTTTGCCGAGATTAAAGGCTCCGCCATGCAGAGCCGTGCGCTGGCGGGACTCGCCAATCGCACCCTGATCTGCTGTCTGCCGGGCTCCACCGGCGCCTGTCAGCTGGGTTGGGAGCAACTGATCCGCGATCAGCTCGATGCCCGCACCAAGCCGTGCAACTTTGTCTCCCACCTCTGAGAGCAAGCGATGAACCAGACCGATCCCAAGCAGACCCAGCCCAACCTGACGCATCTGAACCAGAGCGGCGAAGCCCATATGGTGGATGTGACCGACAAGCAGGTGACCGAGCGCGAAGCCCGCGCCGAGGCGTTTGTTGCCATGGCCCCCGAAACGCTGGCGCTGATCCTGAGCGGCCAGCACCACAAGGGGGATGTGTTCGCCACCGCCCGCATCGCAGGCATCATGGCCGCCAAGAAGACCTCCGATCTTATCCCACTCTGCCATCCGCTGGCCTTGACCAAAGTCGAGGTGGAGATAGTGCCGCTGGCCGAGCAGAATCGGGTGCATATCCGCACCCTCTGCAAGCTCTCCGGCAAGACCGGGGTAGAGATGGAGGCGCTGACGGCGGCATCGGTGGCGGCGCTGACCATCTACGACATGTGCAAGGCAGTACAAAAGGACATGGTGATCGAACAGGTGCGGCTGGTAGAGAAAAAGGGCGGCAAGTCCGGCCATTTTCAGTTGGGGTTAACGAGCGGGGAACAAGCATGATCAAGGTACTGTTTTTTGCGCAAGTAAGAGAGCTGGTAGCGTGTGACGAGCTGAACCTGCCGTGCGACTACGCCACCGCCGAACAACTGCGCGCAGCGCTCTGTGAGCGCGGCGACAAGTGGGCGCTGGCGCTGGAAGCAGGCAAGCTCTTGGTCGCGGTCAACCAGACCCTGGTGCCCCTCGATACCTCCATCAACGATGGCGATGAGGTCGCCTTCTTCCCACCGGTGACCGGAGGTTAAGGATGAGCGAGGCAACCATGACCGATCGCATTCTGGTCCAGCGGGAGGATTTCTCGCTGGCGGACGAATATGCCCGCCTAGCCACCCGCCCCGACAGTGGCGCCATCGTCACCTTCGTTGGCAAGGTGCGCGACTTCAATCAGGGGGAGGAGGTGAAGGGGCTGGCCCTCGAGCACTACCCCGGTATGACCGAGAAGGCGCTGGCCGATATCGTGCAGGAGGCCCGCCGCCGCTGGCCGCTGCAGGAGTGTACCCTCATTCATCGTATCGGCGAGTTGTGGCTTGGCGATCAGATCGTGCTGGTGGCGGTGAGCAGTGCCCACCGCGACGCCGCCTTTGACGCCTGTCACTTCATCATGGATTTCTTGAAAACCCGGGCGCCGTTCTGGAAAAAAGAGCTGACCGCCGAGGGTGTGCAACGCTGGGTCGAGGCCAAGGAGAGCGACAACGCCGCCGCTGCCCGCTGGCAAGCCTGACCTGTTCATCACGAGGGGCGCAGGTTCAACGGGAACCACGGCCCCGCCAAGGGGCGCGGATGTGCGGGCCCCATCAGGAGAAAGGGAATGAAACCGCTGTTATCTGTTGTCATCGCAGGCGTCTGCGCCGCCACCTTGCATACCGGTGCCGTGCAGGCTGATGAAGTGAAAGTGGCCGTGGCGGCCAACTTCAAGGGCACCATGGATCGTATCGGCAAGGAGTTCACCGCCAAGACCGGCCACACCCTGGCCATCTCATCTGCCGCCACCGGGGTGCTCTACACCCAGATCAGTCACGGCGCACCGTTCGATCTCTTCCTCTCCGCCGATGTGGCGACCCCCGAGAAGCTGGAAAAAGAGGGCAAGGGGAGCGATCGCTTCACCTACGCCATCGGCCAGCTGGGGCTGTGGAAGAAGGGGGGGCCGGCCCCTGACGAGGTGACCCTGCGTAGCTGGAAAGGCAACCTCGCCATCGCCAATGCCCGCACAGCACCCTATGGTGCTGCCGCCATGGCGACCCTCACCCATCTCAAGATCGATCCCAAGCAGTACCGGCTGCTGACCGGCGCCAACATCGGCCAGACCTGGCAATTTGTCGACACCGGCAATGCCGAGCTGGGCTTTGTCGCCTGGGCCAATCTGGTGGAAGCGGACAAGACCGGTGAAGCCTGGGCCGTACCGGCTGACTTCTATCCCCCCATCGAACAGCAGGGGCTGGTATTGAAGAAAGGGAGTGCGGTCGAGGCGCTGGTGGCCTGGCTCAAGGGGCCGGGTCAGGCACAGATCAAGGCAGCTGGTTATGCCTTGCCCCAATAAGGGGATGGGCCTGATGCAATACCCTGAGTGGTCGGCCTTCGGGTCGGCCACTCTTTGCAATAAGGATGGAGACCATGTCGTTGGGGGCATTTATCAACCGGGAGGTCGGCAATGAGTGAAGGGGATCTGCTGGCGGTCTGGCTCACCCTGAAGCTTGCGGCCTGCACCACAGCGATTTTGCTGTTGCTGGCACCGCCGCTGGCCTGGTGGCTGTCGCGCAGTCAGAACCGGCTGCGGCCGCTGGTGGAGGCGCTGGTGGCACTGCCGTTGGTGCTGCCTCCCACGGTACTGGGTTTTTATCTGCTGCTCGCCTTCTCCCCCGAATATGGTTTCGGCGCCTGGTGGCGCGACACCTTTGGCGCCCCGCTCGCCTTCAGCTTTCTCGGCCTGCTGTTTGCCTCCATTCTCTATTCGCTGCCGTTCGTGGTGCAGCCGCTCACCTCCGCCTTCGTCAACATGGGCAACAAGGAGCTGGAAGCTGCCGCTACCCTGGGGCTTGGCTCGCTGGAGCGCTTCTTCCACATCATCTTGCCGATGACTCTGCCGAGCTTTGTGATGGCGGCGGCGCTGGGCTTTGCCCACACCCTGGGGGAGTTTGGCGTAGTGCTGATGATTGGCGGCAATATCCCCGGCGAGACCCAGGTGCTCTCCATCGCCCTGTTTGATCATGTGGAGGCGATGGATTACCGACACGCCCACTATCTGGCGGGCGGCCTGATGGCCTTCTCGCTGGTGATGCTGGTGCTGGTCTACGGGGTGTTGCAGCGCAGACAGCGGAGAGTGTTTGGATGAACCTGCCCGCCACTATGCCGCCAGTGAACGAGCCGCACCGCCATGCCCTGAACCTCCATGTCCGGCGCGAGTTTGGCTCCTTTACCCTCGATTGCGCTCTGACCCTCGAGCTGGGGGGGATCCTCGGCCTGTTCGGCCCTTCAGGCTGCGGCAAGAGCACATTGCTGCGCATCATCGCCGGGCTCGATCGCCAAAACGGGGATCGCTTGCTGTGGCGCGATCGGGAGTATGCTCAACTGCTGCCCGAAGCGCGCCGGATCGGGCTGGTGTTTCAGGACTCACGGCTCTTCCCCCATCTGACGGTGCTCGGCAATCTGCAACTGGCGGCCCGCAAGGGGCGAGGGCGCTGGCAGCCCGAAGCGCTGGCTGCTCGGCTCGGTTTTGCCGATCTGCTGGGGCAACCTGCCCATGCACTTTCTGGCGGTCAACGCCAGCGGGTTGCGCTGGGGCGGGCGCTGCTGGCCGAGCCCGATCTGCTGCTGCTCGATGAGCCTTTCTCGGCGCTCGATCGGCGTAGCCGCATCCATCAGGCCCATGTGCTCAAGGGGTTGCAGCAGGAGAGCGGTATCCCGATGATCTTCGTCAGCCACGCCATGGAGGAGGTGAGCCTGCTCTGCGATCAGCTGGTGCTGCTGGAAGGTGGCAGGGTCGAGGCACAAGGCAGGCCGAGCGAAATCTTCGCCCGCATCGATCTATCGCTCGCCAGTCGCGACGATGCCGGGGTGATGCTGGCGGCGACCCTCTCTCACTACGATGAAGAGGAGCAGATGGCGACCCTGCAGCTCGGTGAGCAGCAACTGCGGGTCACCATGACCCATGTGCCGGATGAGAGCGGCCCTTTGCAGATCAAGGTGGCCGGGCGGGATGTGGTGATTGCCACGGCACCCATCGAGCACTCCAGTCTCTCCAACTGTCTCGTCACCCGTCTGCTGGCGGTGCGCGAGGTGTGCCCCGGCCAGACTCTGTTGCAGTTGGCGCTGGGTGAGCAGATACTGCTGGCCCGGATCACCAGCCGCTCCGCCAGGCGGCTGGCGCTGGCGCCGGAGCAGCAGATCTACGCTTATATCAAGGCGGTGAGTCTGGTCAGCGAAGGCTGATTGAGCGCCGTGCTGATAACGTGGCAGGATGGCCACGGGCAACATAACAACAAGAGATGGTTCAGGTGATGAGTCGAGAGGCAATACACTGATGCGCCGCAATCAGGTGATGAAATTCAACGGTCTTGCCCTGCGCAGTGCGGGGGAGGGCCCTTTGCTGTTGCTGCTGCATGGGCTGGGCTCCTCCAGCCTCGACTGGCAGGCGCAGATCGAACGGTTTTCCGAACACTACCGGGTGGTGGCGCTGGACTTGCGCGGCCACGGCCAGAGCATGCAGGAGGGGCCGTTCGATGTGGCGGCCCTGGCAGCCGATGTGGTGAACTGGCTCGACGAGCAGCCAGACCCCGCCTGGGTGGTGGGATTGTCGCTCGGGGCCATGGTCGCGCTGGAGCTGGCGCTGCAACTGCCCCACAAGGTGCAGGGGCTGGTGCTGGTCAACGGTTTTAGCGAGTTTCTGCTGGAGACACCCAAAGAGCAGGAGCGTTACGCCCAGCGCCTCAAGTGGCTGCGCTGGTTTGGCATGCGCCCCCTCGCCTGGTGGTTGGGACGCGAGCTCTTCCCGGGCCCGGATCTGGCGCAGGTGCGCCACACCTTCCGGCTGCGTTTCGTGCGCAATAAAAAGAAAACCTACAAGGCGCTGCTGGAGGCGTTACCCGGCTGGTCTGTACGCGCCCGGCTCGGCACCATCTGGCAGCCGGTGGCCATCATCTCCACCAGTCACGACTACCTGCCGCTGGCCAAACGGGTAGAGCAGTTTGCCGCCTTGCCCAACGCCACCATCCACACCCCCAACGGCCACCACGCCTGGCCTGCGGAAGACCCCTCGGGCTTTAATCACCTGTTGCAACGGATCCTCACGACCCATTGAGGAAGGGGTTGTTAGGTGCAGGTACCAAAAAGCCGAACCACAGGGTTCGGCTTTTTTGATCCCGTTTGCGTCAAGGATGGGAGCAGACGGGGCAGTCGGGGCGCTTGGGTAGCTTCATCTCGCGGAAGGTGCCGCTCAGGCCGTCGATCATCAACAGGCGTCCGCTGTAGCTTTTTCCCATGCCGGCCAGGATCTTGATGGCTTCGAGCGCTTGCAGGCTGCCCACCAGACCCACCACGGGGGCGAGCACTCCCGCTTCGACACAGGTGAGGGCCTGCTCGCCGAACAGGGCGCTGAGGCAGGCGTAGCAGGGCTCATTATCCTTCCAGGTGAAGCTGCAGAGCTGTCCCTCCAGTCGGATGGCGGCGCCACTGACCAGCGGCACCTTGTGCTGACGTGCCTTTTGATTCAGCAGGTTGCGAATAGCCAGGTTGTCGGTGCAATCGAGCACCAGCTGATGTCGGGGCAGCTGGGTATCGAGCAGCGCCTCGTCGGCCACGGCAGCGTGGGTCTCCACCTTGAGCCAGGGATTGAGCGCACGCAGCGACTGGGCGGCAGAGTCTACTTTGTAGTGGCCAATTCGCTCATCGTTGTGTAGCACCTGACGCTGCAGGTTGGAGAGCTCCACCGTGTCGAAATCGACCAGGGTGAGCTGGCCAACCCCGGCCACCGCCAGATACTGGCTGGCGGCGCAACCAAGGCCACCGGCGCCGATCACCAGCACACGGGCCTGCTTGAGCGCCTCCTGTCCCTCGAAGTCGAAGGATTTGAGGATGATCTGGCGGTTGTAGCGCAGCAGTTCGGCGTCGCTCAGGATCTCGCTCACAGCAGCAATCCCCCGAATGGCTCCACGGTCACCGTCTCGCCCGCGGCGACGAGGCCCCGTTCCCGTTCAAGAACGATGTAGCAGTTGGCTTGCGACAGGGAGCTGAACACGGCGGAGTCCTGCGAGCCGGTGCTGCGCACCTCGAGGCCGTTCGGTCCCTGACTCAGGATGCCGCGCTGGAAGTCGAGTCGGCCCGGGCTCTTTTTGAGTGGCTCGGCCACAATGGCTTGCAGCTGGAGCGGGCGCTCGAAGTGCTGGCCCGCCAGCTTGGCCAGCGCCGGTTGCACTAGCTGATCGAAGGTGACCATGGCGGAGACGGGGTTGCCC
Organism: Aeromonas sp. HMWF017; assembly: GCF_003061465.1. Taxonomy (NCBI): domain Bacteria; kingdom Pseudomonadati; phylum Pseudomonadota; class Gammaproteobacteria; order Aeromonadales; family Aeromonadaceae; genus Aeromonas; species Aeromonas sp. HMWF017. The sequence continues at coordinate 10,768 of NZ_QAJD01000127.1, read as the reverse complement.
GGCAGGCCGAAGAACCAGGCGCGGGGCAGACGGCCAAAAGCAAACGGCTTGCCCGGCTTGATGGCCAGCTTCCAGAAGCCAATCTCGCCGAGCTCGTCCAGCAGTTGTTTGGTGAAGTCCGCTTCCCCCACCGAGACGCCGCCGGTGGTGATGAGTACATCGGCCTCTTCGTCGGCGCGGATAAAGGCGGCGCGTAGCTGGGCCGGGTCGTCGGGGATAATGCCAAGGTCGAGGCAGTCGCAGCCCATGCGCGCCAGCATGGCCCGCACGCCGTAGCGGTTGGAGTCATAGATATCGCCGTGGGCAAGCGGGGTACCGACCGGTTTGAGCTCGTCGCCGGTGCTGAAGATGGCCACTTTCAGCGGGCGACGCACCGTGACGGAAGCCACGCCGAGGGAGGCCAGCAGTGGCATCTCTCTTGGGGTGAGGCGAGTACCGGCTGGCAGCACGCAGGCGCCCTTGCCGATATCGCTGCCGGCGCGGCGGATATTCTGGCCCGGTTCGGGTTGTGCCAGAAAAGTGATCCGATCGCCGTCGGCCTGCGTTTCTTCCTGCATCACCACCGCATCGGTGCCTGCGGGAACCGGGGCGCCGGTCATGATCCGCACGCAGTGGCCGGCGGGCCACTCGCCCTGATAGGGCTGACCGGCAAACGCTTTGCCCGCCATGATGAGCGGGGTGCCGCTGGCGAGATCCGCAAGGCGCACGGCGTAACCGTCCATGGCGGAGTTGTCGAAGGGGGGCACGGCGAGGGGAGAGGCGATGTCGCTGGCAAGAACCCGGCCAAGGGCCTCTGGCAGGGGCAGTTGCTCGCTATCGCAGCAGCAGGCGAGTTGTTCCAGCATCCCTTGCAGGGCATCGCTTAAGGGGAGTAGTCCGCTGGTATCAAATCCCATCGTCATGACCTCTTTCTATGATTGAAGGCGGGATTATCACAAAAATCCCCGGGGATGGGCAGGTTATCTCGAGGGAATCTCGGGGTAATCGGCGCTAAAACGGGGGTAGATGGCCATAAAGTATGAGGTGACGCACAAGTTGACTTGAATCTTGGCGGCAATGGCCGTTTACTATGCCGCCATAACAGATGGCCGTCACATCCCGTGTGGCGACCATTACAGCGATACCGTCGGCCCTGTGCGTCGCCATAACATAAGGGGTTGCTCCTTGAGCGGCCCTCACAGTCCCTGAGCGTGGGAGAGAAGATAATGACAACCTTAAGTCCGGAAGCCTTGCTGGTCAGGGCTGCCCTCGAAGCCCAGGGACTGGAAACTCCCCTGGTCACCAACGAGCTGAACAGCCAGCAGAAGCGGGAGAAGATCGAAGGCCATATGCGCTCCATCATGGAGACGCTGGGGCTGGATCTGACCGATGACAGTCTGGCCGAGACACCGCACCGGATCGCCAAGATGTACGTCAACGAGATCTTCTCAGGCCTCGACTATTCCACCTTCCCCAAGGTGACGGTGATCGAGAACAAGATGCAGGTGGACGAGATGATCATGGTGCGGGATATCAGCCTCACCAGCACCTGCGAACACCACTTCGTCACCATCGACGGCATGGCCCATGTGGCCTATATCCCTCGCGGCAAGGTGATTGGCCTGTCGAAGATCAACCGCATCGTGCAGTTCTTCGCCCGTCGTCCCCAGGTGCAGGAGCGGCTGACCCAGCAGATCCTGCTGGCGCTACAGACCCTGCTCGGCACCAAGGATGTGGCCATCAGCATCAAGGCGACCCACTACTGCGTCAAGGCGCGCGGCGTGATGGACTCCACTTCCTATACCACCACCACCTCCCTCGGCGGGGTGTTCAAGACCCAGCCCGATACCCGGGCCGAATTTCTGGGCGGCCTGCGCGGATAAGATGGCGGTTGTTTTGTAACCGCCCTGCTGAATAAACGAGACGCCAGCAGCCATTGCTGGCGTTTTTCATTGGTCCCGGATGAGAGTGGCGGCCTGCAACGGCTTGACCCGCGCTGCTTGCCTTATGCAAACGTTATGCATTTTTCCGATTTATTCATCTGAGCGGTATATTTAATCGAACACGAAAAAAACCTCGTTTTCACCTTACAAAAAGTAACCGGGTAGACTCTTTCCGAACCGTCACAATCCGGTTACTCTAGCGCCCCCTCACGGCTCTCGCTGCCGCTCATGGAATTCAGAGATATTCATCAAGGTTGGATGGTGCGCCACTGAACAGGTGGCCAGATAGTTCATGCCAGGAGGGCGTGAACCGGACGAGTGCTACGAATTTAACGACCACCAGGATATCCCATGAATACCAGTACCATGACCATAGGTAAAAAACTCACAGCCGGCTTTGCCGTGCTCGGTTTGATGGTCGCCTTTATCGGCGGTTTTGCCCTTGTCCAGTTTGGCAACATGAATGATGTTGCCATCCGGTTTACCGACAGCATCTTGCCAGCGGTCAATCGCACCAGCGCGATCGGGGATTCTCTCGGTGAGTTGCGTCGTTATGAGCTGGGTTATTTCGTGGTGGCTGCCGAGCCGCTGAAAAGGGCTGAATATCGGAATATTGCCAGTCAACAGCTTAACTCGATCGCGCAGCAGCTGATTGCCCATGACAAGACGATCTGGCCTGAGGATGTGGCGGAGCGCCGTACCTTCGATACGGTGAAATCTGACTGGGATCGTTACGTCGCCCTGCACCAGCGAGTCAAACAGCTGCAAGACAGCGATCAGCTTGCCGAAGCCCAACGCATCTTCCTTGAGGAGGGGGTTCCCCTTTATACCGCGCTGAGCAAGTCAGTGGCCTCCCTTATCCAGATTAACCATGGTTATGCGTCTGAATCCCGCAGCGATATTGTCGACTCTTATCAATCCGCCAATCTGAGTGTCACCATCGCGCTGGTGCTCGGTCTGATCCTTGTGGTGGTGCTCTCCGTGGTACTGACCCGCCAGATCCGCGACCCGCTGATCATGCTGGCCCGTCAGGCCCAGCGTATTGCCAATGGCGATCTGGGTCAGGGCGAACTGCAGCAGTGGATCCGTGACAGCCGCTTCAACCGCGATGAACTGGGCCAACTGGGTTCCGCCATCAACCGGATGCAGGGCTCCCTCTCCGATCTGGTGAGCGAGATCGCCGGCTCCGTGAGCCAACTCAGCAGCGCAGTGGAGGAGGTGAGCGCCATCTCCAGCCAGTCCGCCAGCGGCATGGCCATCCAGCAGAACGAAGTCTCCCAGGTGGCGACCGCCATGAACGAGATGCAGTCCACCGTCAATGAAGTGGCCCGCAACACCACGGATGCCATGAGCGCCGCCAAGGATGCCTCCCGCACCTCCGCTGCCGGCAGCGAAGTGGTA
>NZ_QAJD01000127.1:0-7435 GCF_003061465.1 Aeromonas sp. HMWF017 | reverse complement strand
CCATTGCCAGCATTGAAGAGGTGTCGGTCAAGATTGAACAGGCGGGCACAGTGGTGCAGCAGCTGGAGGCCGACAGCGCCAACATCAGCGTGGTGCTGGATGTGATCCGCGATATCGCCGGTCAGACCAACCTGCTAGCCCTTAACGCCGCCATCGAAGCGGCCCGTGCCGGTGAGCAGGGCCGTGGTTTTGCGGTCGTTGCGGATGAAGTGCGCTCCCTGGCCCAGCGTACCCAGGACTCCACCGCCGAGATCAGCAAGATGATCGAGCTCTTGCAGAGCCGCGCCGCCGAGGCGGGCAACGCCATGCAGCTGAGCCGTCACCAGATGCAGGAGAGCGTCGGTCTGGCGCGGGATGCCGGTTCCAGTATCGAGTCCATCAACGGTGCCGTGGTGCGCATCACCGACATGAACACCCTGATCGCCACCGCCACCGAAGAGCAGAACGCGGTGACCGAAGAGCTCAACCGCAGCATCGTCAACATTCACAATGCCGCTGACGAGAATGCCCAGGGCGCTCATCAGATCGCCCAGGCTTGCGTCGAGCTGAGCAAGCTGGCCAACACCCTGCATCATATGACCCAGCGCTTCACCCTCTAAGGGTTGATGCATGGATAACAGAAGGCCCCGCAATTGGCGGGGCCTTGTTGTTTCTGGCGTTGTGGAAGGGCTCAGCTCAGGCCGACTATCTCGCCGTTCTCATCGATATCGATATGGCGATAGGCAGGCAAACTGCCCAGCCCCGGCATGGTCATGATGGGGCCCGCCAGCGCATAGACGAAGCCTGCACCGGCGCAGAGCTTCACCTCGTCGATGGGCACCTCGAAATCGGTCGGCACCCCTTTGAGGGCTGGGTCGTGGCTGATGGAGAGCGGCGTCTTGGCCACGCAGATGGGCAAGTGATCCCACCCTTCGGCGGAGAGTTGGGCCAGCTGCTGGCGGGCTTTGTCGGAGAGCTGCACCCCGCGGCCACCGTAGCCGCACTCCACCAGGGTCGCCAGTTTGGCGTCGAGGCTCATCTTGTCGGGGTAGAGCAGTTTTACCTTGGCGGGTTGTTCGCAAGCGGCGACTACGGCGCGGGCCAGCTTGCTGGCACCGGCACCACCCTGGGTGAAGGCGTTGGAGATGGCCGCGCCACAGGCTCCGGCTTGCTGCGCTTCATGGGCCAGCAGCGCCAGTTCGGCTTCGCTGTCGGTGGGGAAGCGGTTGATGGCGACCACCACCGGCACCCCGTAGCGACGGGCGTTCCGGATATGCCAGGCGAGGTTGGCGCAGCCCTGCTTGAGGGTCGGCAGATCCTCCCCCTGCAGGCTCGCCGGCAGCGGTTGGCCCGGGCGGATATCGAGCAGGCCGCTGTTGGCCTTGAGACCGCGCACCGTGGCCACCAGCACCACGCAGGCGGGGGTAATGCCGGATTGGCGGCTCTTGATGTTGAAGAACTTCTCCAGCCCCATGTCGGAGCCAAAACCTGCTTCGGTTACTACATAGTCGGTCAGGCCAAGAGCGATGCGATCGGCGATCACCGAGGAGTTGCCGTGGGCAATATTGGCAAAGGGGCCGGCGTGCACCAGCACTGGTGTCTGCTCGGTGGTCTGCATCAGGGTCGGCTGCAGCGCGTCTTTCAGCAGCACCGTCATGGCGCCCGCCACTTCCAACTGTTCGGCGGTAATGGGCTTGCCGTGAATATCGCGGGCCAGCTGGATGCGGCCGATGCGCTGGCGCAGGTCTTTCAGATCGCTCGCCAGCGCCAGAATGGCCATCAGCTCGGAGGCGGCGGTAATGACGAAGCGATCGCTGCGCTCCACACCATCGGCAGCGCCCCCCTGTCCAATCGTGAGGTGGCGCAGGGCGCGGTCATTCATGTCGAGGGTGCGTGGCCAGAGAATGTTGTCAGCATTGATATCGAGCCGCGGCAGGCCGGTTTTGGCGCTGAACTGGTCGCCGAGTTTACGCTCATGGAACAGGCGGGCATCGAGGGCTGCAGCCGCCAGATTGTGGGCCGCCGTCAGGGCGTGAAAATCGCCGGTAAGGTGGAGGTTCATCTCCTCCATCGGCACCACCTGGGCGTGGCCGCCACCGGCTGCCCCCCCCTTGACCCCGAATACCGGGCCGAGGCTCGGCTGGCGGATAGTGGCGATGCTGGGCTGGCCGATATGGTTGAGCCCCATGGAGAGGCCAAGGGTAGTCACCGTCTTCCCTTCACCGAGCGGGGTCGGGGTGATGGCGCTCACCAGTACCAGCTTGCCGCTCTGCTTGGGTTGAGACGTGAGCAGGTCGAGGCTGAGCTTGCCTTTGTAGTGGCCATGAGGGCTGAGCAGTTGCTGGGGGATGGCGAGGCGTTCGGCCAGCGCGTGGATTGAGAGACGGGGGGACTGGCGGGAGATCTCGATATCGCTTAGCATCAGCACCTCGTTGGCATATCGGGGTAAAATATGCGGCGCAGTCTAGTGGAATATAACGGGTAATCCAATGACGAAAACGATTTTATTTGGTGAGGGTGAGGTTCGTCAGAATCCTGTTCGGCTGGATCTCAACGCACTCTATCATCCCCCCAAGCAGCCGATGACGGCGCTGGGGATTGTCAGCGCGCTGGTGCCGTTGTTCGGTTTCGGCTGGCAGGCGATGACCCAGGACCCCGAAACCCAGCTGCGCCACGAGATCCGCAAACGGGTCAACAAGCACAAGACCGACGAGGCAAACCTCATTTTGATCCTGCAGCTGGCCGCCATGTTTGACTGCCCCGAGATTGAAGTGGCGCTCCCCTATGCCTTCAGTGAGCAGCAGTTGTCGGTTGTCCGCACCCGGCTGCCACGCTGGCAGTTAAGCCTCGAGCAGGAGCGTCTGCTAGCCAAGCTCACCCCTGTTGCCGCATCCACCACCGCATCCGGCCAGCGTTAGGTTTCAAGCTGGACCAGAAGGCCGTATCCTCTGCTCTGGCAATCAGGTCGGCGCATCCCACTGTTGCGGGGCGAGATAGCGCTCCTGCACGAACTCGATAAAGCAGCGCACCTTGGCCGAGACGAAGCGGCGGTGCGGATAGACCGCATAAAGTCCCACCTCTCCCTTGTCCCACTCAGGCAGCAGGCTGACCAGCTGCCCTGACCGCAGGGCCTCCCCCACGATAAAGGTGGGCTGCAATATGATGCCCTGATCATCACAAGCGGCGCGGGTCAGCGCCACCCCGTTGTTGGCCCGCAGCGGCCCCTGTGGCCGGATGCTCTGCTGCTCACTTCCCCGTTTGAAGTGCCACTCCGGCTGGGTCAGGGTGTAGATCAGACAGTCGTGCTGTTTGAGATCCTCGGGTTTTTCCGGTCTGCCCTTGCGTGCCAGATAGGCGGGGCTGGCGCAAAGCTCGACCCGAATGGTGGCAAGCTGGCGCGCCACCAGCGAGGAGTCGCTGAGGTGGCCGATCCGCAGCGCCAGATCGAACCCCTCTTCCACCAGGGCCACTCGCCGGTCGCTGTACTCGATATCGAGCTTGAGATCGGGAAAGCGCTGGCGAAACAGCGGCAGGGCGGGGGAGAGGTGCAGATAGCCAAAATCCATCGGCACCGAGAGCTTGAGGGTGCCGTTCGGCTGCTGGTTGTGGTGGGTCAGCTGGCTGTGGGTCTCTTCCAGCTCCGCCAGCAGGGCGAGGGATCGCTGGTAGTAGAACTGGCCCGCCTCGGTGGGATTGACCTGACGGGTAGTACGCGACAGCAGCCGGGTGGCGAGGGACTCCTCCAGCTGTTGCATCAGTTTGGAGGCCATGGCGACCGAGATGCCGAGCTGGTTGGCGGCCCTGGTAAAGCTCTGGCACTCCACCACCTTGATAAAGGTGCGCATGGCGGCGATCTGGTCCATTTTCCATCCTCAGTAAATAATGAATTTAATAAATCACTGATTATTCATCTTCAGAACGAGGTTAGCATTTTAACCACTGATGTGAACCCCAAGATGAAGGAACGAACGGATGAAAATGACCAAGGCTCTGCTGGCCTCCTGCCTGTTTATGGCTACCCCTCTGATGGCGGCGGATTACGACGTGGATGCGGCGCACACCACAGTGCAGTTCAAGGTGGGTCACCTGGGCTTCTCCGAGCTGGTGGGTCGCTTCAACACCTTCAGCGGCACCTTCAGCATGGATGACGCCAACCCGGCGGCCGCCAAGGCGAGCTTCGAAGTGGATGCCGCCAGCGTCGACTCCAATCACGAAGCCCGCGACAAGCACCTGCGCAGTCCGGACTTCCTCGACGTGAAGCAGTATCCCAAGATGACCTTCGTCAGCTCCGCTTACGAGGGCACCAAGGATAAAGGCGTGCTGAAAGGGACCCTGACTCTGCACGGCGTCTCCAAGGAAGTGGCCTTCGATCTGGTCAAGATCGGTGAGGGCAAGGATCCCTGGGGCGGCTACCGCAGCGGCTTCAACGCCTCCACCACCATCAAACGCAGTGACTTTGGCGTGAGCTACATGCTGCCCGGCATTCCGGACGAGATGAACATCAACCTGTTTGTCGAAGGCGTGCGCAAGTAATGGGCGCGGAACTTCTGCTGCAAACCCTGGCGGCTCCTCTGGGAGCCGCTTTGCTATCGTGGCGCTGGCCGCGACTGGGTTATCTGTGGGGCGCGCTGGCGCTCTGGCTGGTGGGATCCTGGCTCGGTGGCCTCTATGGCATACCGGAAAAGGCGTGGCAGTGGCTGCCGCTAACCCTGCTGGTCCCCGCCATTGCGGCTCAGGTGAACGATCTGCGCGGCTCGCTGCTGCTCTTTGCCGTGTTCAGCGCGCTGGTGTGGTGGCAGGGATTGGCATCGGTATTGGCGAGCGAACCCGGGATCTGGCTGGCGCTACTGCCCGCCATCCTCTGGTTTGGTTGGAGCGGTCTGCGCGGTGACAGCCGCGAAGGGCTCGGGTTTGCCCTCGGCTTTATCTGGTTGGCGCTGGTGATCGGCATCGATGGCAGTCTGCTGATTGCCCAGCTGGCCGGTGCGCTGGCCGCTTTCGCCGGTTTTCGTGCCCTGCTTGCCACCGTTGTTGGCACCAAGGTAGCCCCAGCCGGTCTGGCGCTGGCCCTCGCCTTCGTCCAGATGCTGGCCTGGCAATATGTGGAGGTGCCGCTGGTGGTGTTGCTGCCGGTCTGGTTGCTGCCGCTGCTGGAGTGGGCGTTACGTGACAAACCCTGGCCAGTGTGTTGGGGTGGGCTGATCCTGCTCGCTGCCGCGGGAACCGGACTAAGCCTATGGTGGGTGTGGCCTGCTGCTTCCTTGTACTGATTTTTGCATGAAAAACAGGCAATTACAGTCATTTTTGCATACTCGCTCATACTCTTGGCAGATAATGATTGAGCCCCATATGTGTTTCAGATAAAAAGGATTTTCATTTTATTTGGACACACACAGAACCCGGCCGCGCCGGGTTCTGTTTGCCTGCTTTGCGGCACATAAGGAGGCCACAGTTGCGCAGTCAAGGATCTGAGCATCTGTTTTTTCGCCATTTCACCGGACAGGGACGTATCGACGGTCTCTGCATTCTGCTGGTCACTCACCTGCTTCCCGATCGCCCCCGTTTTATCGACGCTCTCGGTCAGATTGGACGGATTGGCGCCATTTTACCCAAACCGAAATCGGTACACGGTCCGACCCTGGAGTGGGTATCCCAGCACTATCCGGTGCTGCCCCTCAACCGACGCTGGACCAATGAACCCGACAGCATCATCCAGCAGATTGCGCCGCTGGTGGCCCCCCACGAGCGGTTGCTGATCCTCGATATTGGCGGTTACTTTGCCAAAACCCAGGTGATCTTGAGTGAATACTTTGGCCCCCGTTTCCTCGGGGTGGTGGAGATGACCGAGAACGGCCATCAACGCTATGAGCAGGAGGTGCTGGCGACCCCTGTGGTGTCGGTGGCGCGCAGCCCCCTCAAGCAGGCCGAGGATATCCAGATTGGTTTGAGCGTGGTCTACTCCGCGGAGTCGCTGGCCCGCAACCTCAACCGTACCTTCAACGTCTGCGAAGCCGTGCTGTTTGGCTATGGCAAGGTGGGGCGCAGCATCGCCCGCGACCTGCGCTGTCGCAACCTCCATCTCGGGCTGGTGGAGACCGATGTGCTGCGACAGGTCGAAGCGCTCTCTCACGGTTTTCGCTTGATCACCAAGGCTGAAGCCTTGAGCCGCGCCGAGCTGGTGATCTGCTCTACCGGCAACGGCTCGCTGGACTTGGCGGATCTGCAGGCGCTGCGCCCCGGCACCATGGTCGCCTCGGTCACCTCGGCCGACGACGAGTTTGCCTTCTCGCTGGCCCAGTTGCCGTGGCCGAGCGAAGAGGTGTGCCCCCATGTGCTGGCCCTCAACCGGCCGGATGGCACCCAGATCTACCTGCTCAACCGGGGCGAGGCGGTCAACTTCGTTCATGGCGCCGTGATTGGCGAATATGTCTATCTGGTGCTGGCGGAGATCATGGAAGGGATCCGGATGCTGGCGGCAGGCCCTCTTGCACCCGGCCTGTTCGAGCTGCCAGAATCGGCGATGCGTACCATTGCCCGCCATTGGCTGGCCGACTTTCATGGGGTTGATCAGCACTGATTTGACCAAACCGGGAGCGGCCATTGGGCCGCGGAACGCCACTTCCCGCCATTGTCGCTTTTTTATGGAGTCACTCATGACCGAGTCTGAAACCCTGATCAGCAAACCCCGCATCGAAATCCGCTACTGCACCCTCTGTCGCTGGATGCTGCGCGCCGCCTGGCTGGCGCAGGAGCTGCTCTCCACCTTTGACAGCGATCTGGGGGAGGTGGCGCTGGTGCCGGCCAGCAAGGGGGAGTTCCGCATTCTGGTGGGCGGGGTGCAGGTGTGGGATCGGGTAGTCGATGAGGGCTTCCCCGAGGCCAAGGAGATCAAGCAGCGGGTGCGTGACGTCATCGCCCCTGAGCGGGATCTCGGCCACTCGGATCGCAAGGCGGCCGAGTAACGCCAGATGGGCCGAGCGCCTCGAATAGGTGCTGAGCATGAGAGCGAAAGGAGAGGGAGGCGATGGCCTCTCTCTCCTTTTTGCATTTGGCTGTTTGCCTGGCTCCAGCAGGGTTATAAGTGCGACTCGGCCAGATGACTGCCGATATAGCGGGCCCGCTTGTGGGACTTGATGCGGCTCACATCGACCCACACCAGCCCATCGATGCAGTGGTTGAAGTCGGGGTCGATGCCAAAATCCATAAACTGGACGCCGCCCGGCTCGCACAGCTCGGAATACTGCTTGTAGAGGGTAGGGATGGCGCAGCCCAAATTGTCGAGGCGGGCCTTGAGTGCTTTGAGGTCGGCGCCGTAATCCACCCCGTCGAACAGAGGTTGCGTCTCGGGGTAGGGGCGGCGCGAGGGGGCCAGCGCCAGCTCGGGGGCAAAGTGCTGGCGGTAGAAGCTCACCAGCAGATCCTTGGCCGCCGGCGGCAGGCTGCCGGAGAGCGACAC